>JAAFHN010000341.1 GCA_013298415.1 Comamonadaceae bacterium | reverse complement strand
AAGGCGAGCACGCGGCACCTGGAGCCACGCATGGACGAGAACGTTTCAGCAAAAACTACCGACGCAGACCTCAGCCGCATCTTTTACAGTGGCCAGCGCTCAAAAGGAATGACCATGAGGCCGCCAGTTTTCCTCCAAGTCTTTCGTTTTTTTGCGGTCTGTGCAGCGGCCCTTTGTGTGGCTTGGCCCAGCATGGCGAATGCACCTTCCTCATACCGCTTGGCACTGGTGATTGGCAACGCGGCCTACCCAGGCGATGCTGCACTAGCCAACCCAGGCAACGACGCCCGCGCGATGGCGCAAACCTTGGGCGGCATGGGTTTTGAGGTACTGGCCGTGAAAGACGGCACCCGAGCGCAGATGATTGCCGCCATCGGCGACGCACAAAAACGCCTTCAGGGGCGCGGCGGCGTAGGCATGCTCTACTACGCGGGCCATGGCGTGCAGCTCGATTGGCGCAACTACTTGATTCCGGTGGATGCCCGCTTCACCGGACCGCAGGATGTGCCTGCACAAGCAGTGGACGTGTCACTTGCCATGGATGCGTTCAAAGCCGCTGGCACGCGCATGAACATCGTGGTGCTCGATGCCTGCCGCGACAGCCCCTTCAAAGCAAGCGCAGCCAAGGGCCTGGCTCCCTTTGATGCACCCCCGGGCACCTTTTTGGCCTACGCCACTGCGCCGGGCAACGTGGCTGATGACGGCAATTCAGGCAATGGCCTCTACACAAAATACCTTTTGCAAGAGCTGCAAAGGCCGCAGGCCAAGATCGAAGATGTCTTCAAGCGCGTGCGCCTGCATGTGCGCCAACAAAGCCAGGGCAAACAAATCCCGTGGGAAACGACGAGCTTGGAAGATGATTTTGTTTTTGGACCCGTGAGCGCAGCCGCAGTTGCGGCTGCAACGCCCAGGCCGCCCGGCCCGAATGATCGGGAGCTCGCTTTCAACCAAGAAAAGACAGAATGGGATCGCATCGAAAAGTCCGCCGATGTCGCGGCGATCTACGCATTCTTGCAGCGCTTTCCCAATGGCAGCTTCAATGTCGTGGCGCAAGCCAAGCTTGAGACCTTGCAAAAAGCGCTCGTTACCGACGTGCTCAATCGCGAGGGTGTCTCAGCAGGCAAGCAGTTTGACACCTACAAACTGGGCGATCGGTACACGTTCGAGAGCAAGGATGCGCTGAGCCAAACTTTGAGAGGCCGCTTCACGCTCGAGATGACGCGCGCCAAAGAAGGCGGCATTGAGGTCGTCTCAGACAACCCGGATCTCTTCCCGGGCGCGCTGATCAGCTCACAAGGGTTTTTGGTGCGAGACCCGTTTGGCCGGTACGACCCGCCGCTCACGGTGTTTCCAGACGGCGAGCTGAAACTCGGCAGCAAGTCAGATTTGCGCACGCGCGTCACCCGCCCCAACGGTGATCGCCTGACCATGGACATGCGTTCCAAAGTGCTGGGCTACGAGGCCATTGAGACTGCGATGGGCACGATCAAAACCGTCAAGTTGGAGTTGATCTACAACCTGTCCAATGGGGAGGTGCGCACGGCGCAGCTGTGGTTCGAACCGGGTTGGGGCTACGCCATCAAGGTGAGCACGGTGGTCACGCGCAACGGAGCGGTTCAATCGGCAGTGCAGCGCGACATGGTGGCGAGATCTCGCAAAGCCTCCTGAGCCTGTGGCCAGCGCCACGTGTTGGCCTGGTATCATGTGTATCCGCGTATCTACATCGCTCTCGCATTGTGAAATCGCGGCATCTGGAGCCAATCATGGGCGCAAACGATCTCGCAAAAACCACCGACATTGACTTGAGCGTTCGCCGCTGGGGCAACAGCTTGGCGGTGCGGCTGCCAGCGGGTTTGGCCAAGCAGCTTGGTGTGTCCGAAGGCGACCGGCTCGCGCTGCATGCTGAGGGCCATGGCAAGTGGCGCTTGTCCAATGCAAATTCAACGCCAAAACCGCTGCTATCCCGTGCGGAGCTTTTGGCGGAGCTGGAACAGCATTGGGCCGCCATGCCGGTCACGCAACCGGTCAGCAAAGATGAATGGTCAAGCTACTGAGCCGCTGAGCCAAATCCGATCCAAGAGATGCCACCCGAAACCTGTTACGTCGACACCAGCGCGTGGATCGCCGTGTTTGCGCAAGAAGCCACCGCCCGCCAGGTTGCAAGTGCGCTCACGCAACCCGAGGTCAAATTGGTTTCCAGCGAATGGACCAGAACCGAAGTCGCAAGTGCGATGGCTGCCAAGCTGCGAGGCGCCTTCATCTCGCCAGAGCAGTTTGAGCGCGCGCTGGCTGCGTTTGAGCGCTGGGTGCAAAACGGGCTCGAACTGCTCACCGTGGAACCCGAAGACTTCTCCACCGCAGCCTCGATGTGTGCCGATTCAGCATCCAAACTCAGAGCCGGTGATGCCCTGCACCTGAGCGTGGCGCTGCGACACGGCGTGACGCAGTTGCTCTCACTCGACAAAAACATGATGCACAACGCAACCCGCCTGGGCATAACCCTGGCTCACACCGAATGACCTCTCAGAACCTCCTCGTTGAACTTCTCGCAGAAGAACTCCCGCCCAAGGCGCTGAAAACCCTGGGCGAGGCCTTTGGCAGCGTGCTGCATGCACAGCTGAAGGCGCAAGGCCTTTGCGGCGATGGCTCGCAGCTAACCACCTTTGCCACGCCGCGCCGCTTGGGCGCGCACGTCACAGCGGTGGCTGAAAAAGCGGCAGACAAGGCCGTGCAAGTGAAGCTCATGCCGGTTGCTGTGGGCCTGGATGCCAGCGGCAACGCAACACCTGCCCTGCTCAAAAAGCTGCAAGCCGCGGGCTTAGACGCATCGGTGGTGCCCACCCTGAAGCGCGTGAGCGATGGCAAAGCCGAGGTGCTGTTTGCTGAAAACTTGGCCGCTGGCGTGTCGCTGGCCTACGGTTTGCAAAAGGCACTCGACGAAGCCATGGCCAAGCTGCCGATCCCCAAAGTGATGGGCTACCAGCTGGGCGATGGTGCGCCGCAGCCGGGCTGGACCACCGTGAATTTCGTTCGCCCCGCTCACGGATTGATAGCACTGCATGCAGAAAATACGGTGACAGTGAGCGCATTGGGCTTGAAATCTGGCCGCAGCACCCTCGGCCACCGCTTTGAGTCCAAAGCAGAGATCATCGAGATCGCCCACGCCGATGACTACGCCCAAACCCTGCTCGCGCAAGGCAACGTGATCGCAAGCTTTGCCGCGCGCCGCGCCGAAATCGTGCGCCAGCTCCAAGCCGCAGCAAGCGCAGTGGGCAATGGTGCCAGAGCCATTGAAGACGAGGCCCTGCTCGACGAAGTGACCGCGCTTGTTGAGAAGCCAAACGTACTCACCTGCCAGTTTGAGCCTGAATTCCTCGCTGTGCCGCAAGAGTGCCTGATCCTCACGATGAAGGCCAATCAGAAGTACTTTCCGCTCTTGGATGCGGCGGGCAAACTCACCAACAAGTTCCTCGTGGTGAGCAACATCGCCCCAGCCGATGCCAGCAAAGTGATCGAAGGCAACGAGCGCGTGGTGCGCCCGCGCTTGGCCGATGCCAAATTTTTCTTCGATCAAGACCGCAAAACCAAACTCGAAGACCGCATTCCGAAGCTCGCCAAGGTGGTCTATCACAACAAGCTCGGCAGCCAAGGCGAGCGCGTGGAGCGGGTGCGCGCGATTGCCCGAAGCATCGGCAAAACGCTCGGCGGCGACGTGCTCGCAGCCCGCGCCGACCGCGCGGCCTTGCTGGCCAAAGCCGATTTGGTGACCGACATGGTGGGCGAGTTCCCGGAGCTGCAAGGCATCATGGGCGGCTACTACGCGCGGCATGATGGCGAGCACGAAGACGTGGCCTTCGCCGTGGAAGACCACTACAAACCCCGCT
>JAAFHN010000364.1 GCA_013298415.1 Comamonadaceae bacterium | reverse complement strand
ACGACCGCGACATCGCTCGCGCTGCCGAAGCGCTTGCGCCAGCCGCCCGGGCACGCATCCATACCTTCATCGCAACAAGTGAGTTGCACATGGAGAAAAAACTGCGCATGACCCGCGACCAGGTGTTTGAGCAGGCCAAGGCTTCGGTGAAGTTCGCCCGCAATTTGTGTGGCGATGTGGAATTCAGCCCCGAAGACGGCTACCGCTCCGATCCCGACTTTTTGTGCCGCGTGCTGGAAGCCGTGATTGCCGAAGGTGCCACCACCATCAACATCCCCGATACCGTGGGCTACGCGATCCCCGAGCTGTATGGCAACTTCATCAAAGACTTGCGCAACCGCGTGCCCAATGCCGACAAAGCGATTTGGAGCGTGCATTGCCACAACGACTTGGGCATGGCCGTTGCCAACAGCTTGGCGGGCGTGAAGATTGGCGGCGCGCGCCAAATTGAATGCACGATCAATGGCCTGGGCGAGCGGGCGGGCAATTGCAGCCTGGAAGAAATCGTGATGGCCATGAAAACGCGCAAAGACTACTTTGGCTTGGCTGTGAACGTGGATGCCACGCAAATCGTGCCGGCGAGTCGCATGGTGAGTCAAACCACCGGCTTCGTGGTGCAACCCAACAAAGCCGTGGTGGGCGCCAACGCATTTGCGCACGCGAGCGGCATTCACCAAGACGGCGTGTTGAAAGCCCGCGACACCTACGAAATCATGCGCGCGGAAGACGTGGGCTGGAGCGCCAACAAAATCGTGCTCGGCAAATTGAGTGGCCGCAATGCCTTCAAACAGCGCCTGCAAGAGCTCGGCATTGCGCTGGAGTCGGAAGCCGACATCAACACCGCGTTTGCAAAATTCAAAGAGCTGGCGGATCGCAAGTCTGAGATTTTTGACGAAGATATTTTGGCCCTCGTAGGCGATGAAGCCATCACCAGCGAAGTGGAGCAATACGGGCTGGTTTCGCTCAAGCAAAAGAGCGAAACCGGCGAGAGGCCGCAAGCCACCGTGGTGTTCCACGTAGGTCAGCAAGAGGTGTTAGCAACGAGCGAAGGCAACGGACCGGTAGATGCTTCGCTCAAGGCCATCGAAAGCCACGTCAAAAGCGGGGCCGAGATGCTGCTCTACGGGGTGAACGCCATCACAAGTGGCAGCACCGAGAGCCAGGGCGAGGTCACCGTGCGACTCCAGCACGGTGGCCGCGTCGTCAACGGCGTAGGTGCCGATCCCGACATCGTCGTCGCATCCGCCAAGGCCTACCTCAATGCGCTCAACAAACTCCACAGCAAGCAAGAGCGGGTGGCGGCGCAAGGATAGCGCTACAAATTATGTAGCGTTAGATGTAACAAATACTTGGACAGTTGGGTAGTTTTTGTCCAAATTTGCCGCTCAAGGCAGATTTGGAGCCTCCCAGGCCAGCAGGTTTTCCACAAACGCAAAGTGCAGGGTTGGCGAAACTTTGCCGCAATCCACCCTTTGTCTAGGTGTTTGCAGCATGCGGCGCTATGAATTTTGAAGGTCACACTACATGTTCTTCTTGCCCACAAAGCCGCGCCGACCATGACCGCACTGCACAACCTCACCGCCGCCGAACTCTCAGATGCGTTCGCAAAACGCAGCCTCTCACCAGTGGAGGCGGCGCAGGCTGCGTTTGCGCGCATGGACCTGTGGGAGCCGCATGTGAATGCGATGTACTTGATCCACCGCGATTCGGCGCTGGCCGCGGCCAGCGCGTCTGAGGCGCGTTGGAAGGCAGGCGCGCCGCTTTCGCCGCTGGACGGTGTATCGATCACGATCAAAGAAAACATCTACACCCGAGGCGATCCGGCTCCCTTAGGCGCGGCCTGCATGCCGCTGGATCCCAAACCCGCCGATGCCCCGCCCGCAGCCCGCGCCCGCGAGGCGGGCTTGGTGATTTTGGGCAAGACCACCATGCCCGACTTCGGCATGCTGTCCTCAGGCATGTCGTCCTTCCACGGCATCACCCGCAACCCCTGGCGGCTGGATCGCAACACCTCGGGCTCCTCAAGCGGCGCAGGCGCAGCGGCCGTGGCGGGCTACGGCCCGCTGCACTACGGCACAGACATCGGCGGATCGGTGCGCCTGCCCGCCACGCATTGCGGCATTTTTGCCCTCAAGCCCACGGGCGGGCGCATTCCGATCAACCCGCCGTATCTGGGCCGCGTCACTGGCCCCATGACGCGCACCGTGCGCGACTCGGCGATGCTGATGTCGATCGCCTCAAAGCCCGATGTGCGCGACTTTGCCAGCATCGCGCCCCAGCCCTTTGACTACGCTGCGCAGCTAGAAGGCATGGACGTGAAGGGCCTGCGCATCGGCTTCATGCCCACGCAAGGCCTGGGTCTGGCAGTGCATCCAGAAGTGGCCGCCGCAGCCCTTGCCGCCGCAAAGGCGTTGGAACAAGCCGGTGCCATCGTCACCGAGATGAAACCATTTCTCACCCAAGCCATGTCAGACGGCATGCTGACGTTTTTTGAAGCCCGCTTGGGCGCGGATGTGGCGCTGATGCCGAGCGAGATGCAGCAAAAAATCCTGCCCTTCGTGCGCGAATGGTGCATGCACCGCTCGGCCAGCTTCACCGGCTACGAAGTCATGCGCGCCTACAACCAGGTACAGGCCATGCGCGAAGCGGCAGTCGCAGCGGTTGCGCAATTCGATTTCGTGCTCTCGCCCACCTCGCCGATTCCGCCCTACGAGGCCGAATACTGCTGCCCCGAAGGCAACGACCCCAAAAACGCCCTGCCCCACATCGCCTTCACCGTGCCTTACAACATGAGCGAAAACCCAGCGTCGTCTGTGAATTGGGCTTACACGGCGGACGAATTGCCCATTGGCGTGCAAGTGGTGGGGCAGCGGTTTGACGACTTGGGCGTGCTGCGGCTCAGCCGCATGCTGGAGCTGCTGCGGCCGCCGCAGAGAGCTTGGCCGGAGATGCCCGTGCAACCCATGGATGGCCGCGTTTGACTTGCGGCATCGCTTCGGCTCAGGTGCGGAGCCCAACCTCCGAGTTCTCGCTCTGAGCCTTCGCTCGGCAAATTGAATGCTATGACGGTGCTAGCAACAAACACATTAATCAATTGGACAGAACGGTGATTTTTCTGTTTTTTGATCGAAAAAACGATCTCTGCTGCAAACCAAGCCGAGCCAGCCGTCATCCGAAGCGTTTCTTGGCCCGTTTGGGGGGCTTGACCACTGCTTTGACGCTTTTTCTACCCACTGTCTATAGATTCATTTACTTTGTTGCTACTCTTTTTGTAGTAACCGTCCGAAACCTGGTGTCACATCACGCCTGAAACGTCGCCGTTTGCCGTCGCCCTGGCTGTGCGTGGCACGGCGCAAAGCGCTCTCGTATGCGAGCCCATGGGCAAGTTTTGCAACGACGCTTTGCGCAACGGGGGCGCAGGGACAGCTTTGCCTTTTCCCACGCCTTCGAGTTCGCTAGGTCCAACAGGAGCGCCCTCCAGTGCAACCCGAACACAGAAGCAGGCCCGGATGGCCACCATCGTTGGGTCAACCAAGCCTAGGATCCTGCCAACTTCGTGCCGCCCAGGCTGGTGGATCGCCCAGTGGCTGAGCTTCACTCCGTCTTGGCCAGCTTCACGAGGATGTGCAACATGTCAGCAGCCAGCGAAGTCCGATCGTAGCGCTGCGCAGCCATGGGACCATTGCGCTTAAA
>JAAFHN010000220.1 GCA_013298415.1 Comamonadaceae bacterium | reverse complement strand
AAGTACGCATCGCCGAGCTCGCCGCGCTTTTTGTTGCCACCCAAAAACGGCGGATTCCCAATCACCACGCTGGCTCTTGGCCAATCGGCTTCCGTGGCGTTGCCGTCTGCGTCCATCACCAAAAGCGCATCCCGCTGCTCAATGTGGTCGAGCGGCTCCAAGATGGGCTCGGTTTTGAAGGGGTAGCCGTGGGCCATGCGCCATTGCAGCTCGCCGATCCACACCGTCACCCGCGCCAGCTCGGCGGCGTATTCGTTGATTTCGATGCCCAGCAAGTTGTGTGGGCCGGTCACGAGCTCAATCGGGCGATCCAGGCCGATTTGCTCGGCTTCGGTCACGATGGCGAGCTCGATGTCTTTCAGGGTTTTGAGCGCCAAAAAGAGGAAATTGCCGCTGCCGCAAGCAGGATCGAGCACGCGGAAGTCGGCCAGGCTTTGCAAATGCTCGGTGAGCGCGGCTTGGGCGGCCTTGCTTTTGGCATCGCCGTGCTTTTTGCTGGCTTTTTGCAGCGCGGCAATCGCGGGCTTGGCGGCCTCCCAAGCTGCGCGCAGCGGGCGCGCCACCACGGGCTCGATGATGCGCATGATGGTGGCGGGATCGGTGTAGTGCGCGCCCAGCTGGGCGCGTTTGGCAGGATCCAGCCCGCGCTCGAAAAGCGTGCCGAAGATCGACACATCAATCGCAGTCCAATCCTGGGCAGCGGCATTGCGCAGCGCCGTGGCATCCAGCACCGTGAGCGCGGGCACTTGGGCGGTTTTGAAGAGCCCGCCGTTGAACCAGGGCACATCGTCTGCCCCAAACATGCCGCCGGAGCGCATCGCCTCAAACAGGCCAGCCAGCGCGGGCCCTAAGCGTTTGGAGTCCAAACGGCGGTTGCCAATCATCTTGCCAAACATCTTTTCTGGCAGGAGGCCCACGTCTTCCGCGAAACAGCAAAACACGCACTGCGTGAGGAAGTGCGCCACTTGTTCGGGCGGCGTGCCTCGGGCGCGCATGCTGTCGGCAAGGGTCGCAAAGGCGCTGGCGGCGGCTTCGGTGATCGCGCGGGTGGTGGTTTTGGGGCGAAAGCTCTCAGGATCCGTCCAGAGGCGGCGCAGCAGCTCTTGCTTGGCGGGATCGGCCAAATCCTGGCTGGCAATGGTGTGTACAACGCTCGGGTGGCCGTTGAACTGGGTGTGGATGCGGGTGATGAGCCGATCGCTCACCACCAAGAGCGGTGGGTTGTCCAGCGCCAGGCTGTAGCTCAGCAGTTGGCGCAGCGCGGCATCCAAATTGCCGCCAGGGGTTTTGTTTTCCCAAGCGAAGTGGCCGCGCTTGTACACATCGGCAAAGCCCCGGTTTGCGCCCAGCACCAAGGTGCGCTTTTCAAACACGTAGTCTTGATCGGCAGCGCCGTCAATGCGCTCGCCGGGTGGGGGCATGCCGAGCAGGGCGCACAGGTCAAGGAAAAAGGGCTGGGCGGCTTGGCGCTCGTTCTCAGTTTCGTGGCTGCCGCCGCTGGCCCATTTGGCGATGAAGTCTTGGGCCGTCATGTGCGGGGGTTTAGGAAGGCTGGGGGAATCGGAACAGCTGGGGTGGCGCTCGGCATCCGGCTATTTTGAGCCGGGTTTGGGCGCTCGCGTGGCGCTGGCGGGCAAAATACGAGCATGCTTGACCATTTTTTGAATCAAATCAGCCCTCTGTCCAGGTGAAATCAACATTTGTTGCTAGATATTTGATAGTGATTGCCTGCGGCGTGTTGGCTCTGATGCTGGCCGCCTGCGCGGGGCCGAGCACGCAGCCGATGGTGCTGAACCCGCAGGATGTGCAGCGCGAGGCGCAGCTTCAGCGTGAGCTGGCCCTCGATGCGATCATGGAAGACGAAGCCCGGATCAAGCGCGTGGCTTGGCCGCTCTTGGTGGCAGCCGCCGAGCTGTGCGAGCGGCAATCGAAGGAGCGGGTGCGGTTTGACACGGGTGCCACATTCACCAGCGGCGCGGGCTTTGGCAAAGAGCTGGAAAGCACGCTGCGGCTCAGGCTGAACATCCGTGGGCACGCGCTGGTGCTCTCGCATGTGCCGCCCGGCACGCCTGCGCACTCGGCCGGTCTGCGGGTGGGCGATCAGTTGGTGGAGATCAAAGGGTTTGTGATTCCGAACACGGCGGAAGCGGCGACTGAGCTGGCAAAGCGCGCCCACGAGTGGCTGAAAACGGGCGATGCGCTGGCGACTACGGTTGCGCGACCTCTGCCTTCACACGGCAGGGGTCAGACCTCGACCTCCGAAGCCACTGCGAGCGGCACCGTGAGCTGGCAAACCCTGCAATTCACAGTCACCCCGCACAAGGTGTGCAACGACCGTGCAGAGCTCGTGCCTCGCGAAGAGCTGAATGCGTTTGCCACGGGCAGCGTGGTGGCGTTGTATCGCGGCATGCTTCGCTTTGCCAGCGATGCGGAGCTCTCGCTCGTGCTCGGCCACGAGTTTGCGCACAACTTCATGGGCCATGTGCAGGCCATGCAGCGCAATCAAACACTGGGCACCTTGGCCGACATCTTGCTCTCGCGGGGCCGCGTGAACACCCAGGGTGCGTTCACCGAAGCCGCCGTGATGAACTACAGCCGCGACTTCGAAGCCGAGGCCGACTACGTGGGCCTCTATGTGGCTGCCCGCGCAGGCATTCCGATTGGCGATGCGCCGAAATTTTGGCGGCGCATGGCGGTGGCCAATCCCGCTGGCATTTCGCCGCGCGGCTACTCGGCCACCCATCCGGCCACCAGCGAGCGCTTTGTGGCGCTGGAGCGCACCGTGGCCGAAATCGAGACCAAACGGCGCGATGGCAAGCCGCTCACGCCTGACTTCAAGGCCGCGAAGTGAGCGGCGAAGCCAAAGTCTCAGCGGCGGATCGGCCTGTGGTGGTGCAAGCCACGGGTTTGCAAAAGCGCTACGCCGAGCAAGCGGTGTTCAGCGGGGTGGATTTGACCGTGCGCGCCGGTGAGTTCGTGGCGATTTTTGGCGAATCTGGCGTGGGCAAATCCAGCTTGCTCAACATGATGGGCGGGCTAGACGACTGGCAAGCGGGGAGCTTGCAGGTGTGTGGCCAAGATTTGGGCAAGCTGGCAGACGACGCCAAGGCTTTGCTGCGGCGCGAGCGCATGGGCTTTGTGTTTCAGGCTTTTCATGTGCTGCCGCACTTGGATGTGGCGCAAAACGTGGCGCTGCCGCTGATGCTGCTTGGCCAAAACCCGAATGGCGCTGAGGCCAAAGCGCGGGTGCACGCCGTGCTTGCCGCTGTGGGCCTGGGTGAGTTGCATGCGCGGCTGCCGGCGCAGCTCTCAGGCGGGCAGCTTCAGCGAGTTGCCATTGCCCGCGCTGTGATTCACAAGCCCGCCTTGATTCTGGCCGACGAGCCCACAGGTAACTTGGATCCGCGCACCGCCGCCAGCGTGATGGCGCTGCTGCGCGAGCAGGCGCACGAGCACGGCAGCGCGCTCGTGCTGGTGACCCACGCGCAGGCGGCAGCCGGCGCAGCAGACTCGATTTACACCCTGACTTCCGAAGGATTGATGCCATGAACGCGATGCACGAAATTGACTACCAAATCCACGGCGACGACATGCAGCTCGTGGAATGCGAGCTCGATCCCGGCGAAGCCATGATCGGCGAGGCGGGCAGCCTCATGTACATGGAGCAAGGCATCGACATGGACACCATGCTGGGCGATGGTTCGCAGCAGCAAAGTGGCATTTTTGGCAAGCTTTTGGGTGCGGGCAAGCGGCTCATCACTGGCGAATCGCTCTTCACCACTGTGTATGCCAACCAATCGCATGTGAAGCGCAAAGTAGCGTTTGCCGCACCCTATGCCGGCAAGATCATCCCCGTGGATTTGAAGCGGATGGGCGGCACTCTGGTGTGTCAAAAAGATGCGTTTTTGTGCGCTGCCAAGGGTGTGGCCGTGGGCATTGCCTTTCAGCGCAAGCTGGGCGCAGGCTTTTTTGGCGGCGAAGGCTTCATCATGCAAAAGCTGGAAGGCGATGGCATGGCTTTTTTGCACGCAGGCGGCACGATTTTGAAGCGCGAGCTGCAAGCGGGTGAAAGCTTGCGCGTAGACACCGGCTGCCTGGTTGCGCTCACCCCCAGCGTGAACTACGACATCCAATACGTGGGCAAGATCAAAACCGCGCTCTTTGGCGGCGAAGGCCTCTTTTTTGCCACGCTCTCTGGCCCTGGCACGGTGTGGCTGCAAAGCCTGCCGCTCTCACGCCTGGCCAGCCGCATCTTTGCGGCCGCGCCGCAAATGGGTGGCAGCAAGGATGAGGGCTCGGTGCTGGGCGGATTTGGCGGCGGCGGCTTGGTGGGCGGCATTTTGGGCGGCGACCGAAATTGAACCTTGTATCTTCGAACTTGCCCCATTGCGGGCCGCGGATACTTGAGCAAATGCCTGCGGTTTGACCGCGTAAGCACCTGATTCCATTGCGTTTTCTCGTATGATTGGCGCATGGAATTCACCGTTGAAAGCTTAGAAACGCCAGCGCTCACCAAGGCGCATTTGTCCAACATGCTCTCAGACCAGATTGGCCTGAACAAGCGTGAGAGCAAAGACATGCTGGATGCGTTTTTTGAACTCGTGGGCGACGATCTGAAAGCCAACAACGAAGTGAAGCTCTCAGGCTTTGGCAACTTCCAAATCCGCACCAAAGCCCCGCGCCCAGGGCGCAATCCCAAAACCGGTGAGCTCTTTCCCATCAGCGAGCGCCGAGTAGTCACCTTCCACGCCAGCCACAAACTCAAAGCCCAGGTGCAAGGCCTGGAACTGCCCGACGGGGATTAAAGCCGCTTCAGCCGATCCAGCGCGCCTCGCAGGGTGTCGTCTTTTTTGGCGAAGCAAAAGCGGATGGTGCGCTGGTCGAAGCCATTGCCGTAGAAGGCTGAAAGCGGAATCGCCGCCACGCCGATTTCGCGGGTGAGCCATTGGCAAAACTCAGTTTCAGGCAAGTCTTTTTCTGGCACGGCCAGCTCGTCGATGCCCACACATTGAAAGTAGCTGCCTTCGCTGGGCAGCAGGCGAAAGCGCGTGTGGCTCAAGCCTTCGCGAAACAAATCGCGCTTGGCTTGGTAGAAGGCGGGCAGGTTCAGGTAAGGCGCTGCATCGGCCATGTACGCGGCGAGTGCGTGCTGCACTGGCGTGTTTACTGTGAACACATTGAACTGATGCACCTTGCGAAATTCGGCGGAGAGCGGCGCGGGCGCGGCCACAAAGCCCACTTTCCAGCCCGTCACGTGGTAGGTTTTGCCAAAGCTTGAGACGATGAAGGCCCGCGCGGCAAGCCCTGGGTAGCGGGCTGCGCTGCAATGCGGCGCGCCGTC
>JAAFHN010000305.1 GCA_013298415.1 Comamonadaceae bacterium | reverse complement strand
CCACGCGGCTGGCGGCAGAAATTTTGGTGTTGGGCAAGGCCGCCTGGGCCAGCGCCTCACATTGCGCCAAAGCAGCAGGCTTGGCCTCGCGCGAAACCGGGGCTGCGAGCTGGGTAGACGCGCAGCCCGCCAAGACGGTGAGCGCGCTGATGAGGGTGAGTGTTTTCATGTTTTTTCTCCTCGGGTGAGGGCTAAGGGAGCCAACAGCCTTTTTGAACGCGAAGTTCGCAAAAATAGACAGCCAAGGGGCGCAGACTCAATCCGCAGTCAACGCTTGTTTTTTCATAGCAAGAAAAGCTTATTTCACAAGGACAGTGATGGGTTTTCTTATCAAATTGCAGTTTTTGATCCCCTTTGGCTGCTTTTTCCGCGCTCTCTGCATTCAAACTTCTCCTGAGCCCTTTGACTTCAGCTCTCAGCCGTGAAGCCGATGCGCTTGATCAGCGGGCCCCAGCGGTCGTGTTCGGCTTTCATGCTGGCGGTCATCTCGGCGGTGGTCATGGCCAGCGGGATCAGGCCAACGGTTTGCAACGCGGTCAACACGCCTGCGTCTTTCAGTGCAGCGGCAATCGCTTGGTTGGCGGCCGTGACCAAGGCGGGCGGCATCTTGCTCGGGCCCACGTAGCCAAACCATTCTTCCACCGTCAGCTCAGGCATGCCTTGCTCGGCAAATGTGGCCACATCGGGCACAAAGGGCGAGCGGGTTTTGCCGCTGGTCGCCAAGATGCGCAGCTTGCCTGCTTTGTGGTTGGCGATTTGATCGCCGTGCGGGCAAATCATCGCGGGCACTTGGCCGCCCACCACATCGGTGATGCCGGGAATCGAGCCACGATAGGGCACGTGTTTGATGTCGGTGCTCGTGTTCAGGCCCAAGAGCGCGCCAATGAAGTGCGGCGTAGAGCCTGCGGCCGGCGAGCCGTAATTGGCTTTGTCAGGATTCGCTTTGCACCAAGCCACGAAGCCGCGCACGTCTTTCACGCTTTCAGGCACTGCCGGGCCAACGCACAGGCCGTGGTGGATCAACGACGTGGTGCCCAGGCACACGAAATCTTTGAACGGGTCGTAGCTCAGCTTGGCATAAATGTGCGGGTACAGCGACAGGGCTGAAAACGGCGTGTGCGCGATCACGCTGCCGTCTTGCGGGCCAGCTTTCAGGCCATCCAACGCGATGCGGCCACCGGCCCCGGCGCGGGTTTCCACCACACCGCCTGCCTTGCTGAAGGCCGTGCCTGCAAAGCGATCAGCCACGCGGCGCGCGGCAATGTCACCCGCGCTGCCAGCGGGAAAGCCGTAGAGCACCTTCACTTGCTCAATCGCTTGGGCAAATGCGGGCGTGTGGGGCAATGCGGCGAGCGCTGCGGCTGCAATGCTGCCCTGAACAAACTGGCGACGATCAATCATGGGAGTCTCCTGCGGGTGGTGAATCAAACAACAACGAAAAAATCAAGCTCTACACGATCTGGCAGGCGCACGCCCTGCCCCACAAACTGCCGCGTGTGCAGCCATTGCAATCTGGGCGTAGCCGTCTCAAAACGCGGCTGGCAGCGAAAGTACACCTTGTCTGCTGTCACGGGTTCGCCTCGCAGCAGCGCCTGTGTGGCGGCGGCATCGGCGTGGCGCAAGGCTGTGTTGTGAACGTAAATGCGCTCGCCACTCGTCAGCTCAAGCACGTAGCGGGCATCGAGCTGGGCGGTGGTGTAGGCACCGTTTTCCTGAACCAGCAACTGAAAATCCGCGCCCACAGGCAGCACCTTGAACGCTTCGCCAGATGCAAGCGACCCCTCACCGCCCAGGATCGGGATGACGCGCCGCAACCCACATGGCGTGGCTCCCACCTCCACGGCAGGCCCCACAGTCACTTTCAGGCTCAAAAACGGCTCAAAATGCATCACTGTCCTAGTATTCATTATAGGTAATGCTACTGAATCAATAGCGTTCTGGCGAGCTGCCCATCGTGCAGCGCCTCCACCAAATCTGCTCTGTGCTGCAACACCGCGCGCTGGTTGATGCTGCCCTTGTCGGTGACTTCGCCTTTGTCGATGCTCGGCGGATCGGCCAGCACGTGCATGCGAGCCACGCGGCTTGCCGAGCCTGTGGCGCTTGCGGCCAGCGCGTTGATCGCGGCTTGGAAATGGGCCATGACTTGTGCCTCCGCCAGCACGGCCTCCATCGGCGCATCGGCAGCCAGCTTGCTCATGCTGCGCAGCTTGGGGTTTGGGATCAGCAGCGCGCCCACTTCAGATCGGTTGATGCCGGTGATCACGGCATCCTGAATCACCGGCGCGCAAGCCGCAATGATCTTGGCGCGCAGCGGGCCCACGCTCACAAAGGTGCCGGTGGAGAGTTTGAAATCCTCGGCCACGCGGCCATCGAACTTCAAGCCCTGATGAATGTCGCCGTCTGCGATCCACTTCACCGCGTCGCCGGTGCAAAAAAAGCCTTCTTCGTCAAACGTCTCTGCGGTGGCCTCAGGGTTGCGCCAATAGCCGAGCGTGATGTTTGGGCCTCTGTATCGCACCTCAGTTTTGTCGCCGTGCGCCACCAGCTTCAGTTCCAAGCCGGGCGTGGGCAGGCCCAAGTCGCCCGCCTTCACATTCGGATTGGTCACGAAAAGGCCAAAGGGCGATGATTCCGTCATGCCCAAACCAGTGCCCATCACGATGCGTTCGCCAATTTCGGCTTCTTCGCTGGCAAAAAGGCTGTCCCATACCGGCTGCGAGAGCGCGGCACCGGCGTAGAAAAACATGCGGCAGCGCGAGAGCAGGTTTTTGCGCAGCGCAGCGTCAGTCTGCATCGCGTTGGCGATCAATTCAAAGCCCACCGGCACGTCGAAGTACATCGTGGGTGCGATCTCGCGCAGGTTCTTGATGGTCTCAGCCACAAGCGCGGCCACGGGCTTGCCGTCGTTGATGTAGAGCGTGCCGCCGTGATACATCACGAGGCCGAAATTGTGGTTGCCGCCAAAGGTGTGGTTCCAGGGCAGCCAATCCACCAGCACGGGCGGCTGCTCGCTGATCGCGGGAATGCTCTGCGCAATTTGCTGCTGGTTGCTGCACCACATGCGCTGCGTGTTCACAACAGCCTTGGGCAGCTTTGTGGAGCCGCTGGTGAAGAGGAATTTGGCAATCGTGTCGCCGCTGGTCGCGGCCATGGCGGCATCCACGGCGGGCGTGGCTTCGGTTGCAGAAAGCGATGCAAAGCTGCGAGCGCCCTCTTGCGCTTCGTTGAACACCAAAGCGCAATTGCTCGGCTGCACCGCCCGCAAGCCCTTGCCGTACTTGGCCGCATCGCTTGCGTACACCAAGCCCGGCGTGAGCGTGTCCAGCACATGCCGCAGCTTGCCGAAATCTTGGCTCATCAAGCTGTAAGCAGGCGACACCGCGCAATGCGGCACGCCCACGATCAGCGAGGCAAGTGCCAGCAGCCCATGCTCGATGCCGTTTTCGCTCAAGATCGCCACCGGCCGCTCAGCGCTCAAGCCCAGATCCAGCAAGGTTTGGCCGATGCGCCGGGCTTGCGCCCAGGCATCGCCATAGCTGAGCTTCACCCATTCGCCATCTTTGCCCCGCCGCGCGATCCACGTGCGCTCGGGCACTGCTGCGGCCCAGTGTGCAAACTGGTCCGTGATTCGCTCCGGAAATGCAGCAAGCGATTGCTCGGCCACCAAGTAGCCGTGGCCTGCGCGCTGGCTGTGAATGCCCCGCGTGACGCCAAACGAGAAATCTCGGTAGCGGGCGGCCATCTCAGTCTGCCTTCACCTTGCCAGCGCGGCCTTCCAAAAAGGCGTGAATCCGCTCTTTCGCTTCGCCTGCGCTTTCGGCCACAGAGGCCATCAGTGCTTCAGTGAAGAGCCCGTGGTCTGCCGTTTGCTCTGCAATGCGAGGCAGCGCGTGCATCAGGGCGTAGTTCGTCATCGGCGCGTTGGTGGCAATGCGCTGCGCAAGTTCAATGGCCTTGGCTTTTGCGCCGCCTGCTGGCACCAAATACTGCGCAAAGCCGAGTGGCACGGCCTCCGCCGCTTTGTACACGCGGCCTGTGAGCATCATGTCGAGCATGCGGTGGGTGCCGATCAGCTTGGGTGCGCGCACGGAGCCGCCGCCGCCCACAAAAATGCCGCGCGAGCCCTCGGGAAAGGCAAAAAACGCTGTTTCATCGGCCACGCGGATGTGGCAGCTCGCAGCCAGCTCCATGCCGCCGCCCACCACTGCGCCATGCAGCGCGGCCACCACCGGCACGCGCCCCCTCT
>JAAFHN010000038.1:1950-11501 GCA_013298415.1 Comamonadaceae bacterium | reverse complement strand
CACCATCGGAGCAAAAGGCTTCGATAAGTTCGGCGAACGCACCTTCGCAGCCCTTGCCAGCGGCACAGTCACCGCACTCGCAGGCGGCGGAAAAGTCAGCATCCAGCAAATTGCCGTGAACGCATTTGGGCAGGTGGTGGGGCAGGGGTTGGCGGATGCAGGGCAACCCAAAGACTCGCTTGGAGAGTTCATTGCGGAGGTTGAGCAGCAGCGTGAGCGTGCTGCGATGTACGGGCTGGATTCAGGTGTCACACCAGGGCTGGGTTTGCGGCCGCGTGCCTCCGGCCAGGGACTGCGGTTCGGCGATGATTCCATCGTTGCCTGGAACGCCGACGTCAACAACGGAATCACCCAGCTTGCGGCTGCATCGAGGGTGAGCGGCCCGCCAAACGGCCCGAGCACCTTGCATGTGCTCCCAGGTGAGCAGCTGGGCGCTGGCAGTTCGTGGCAGTCACCAGACTTATTGAGCACGGTCAGGCGGCAGTCTCGTGATCCCTCAATGCAGTACGACACGGGCGCGGATTGGCAGTTGACCAAGGCGCAATTTGTGCCGCTCACACCGCCAAGCGCGACCGTTGGTGGAGCAGTTGGTGGCGGCTACCGCCCTGTCAAACCCAATGGGGCGGGCGGGCCACCAGGCTATGACCCGGTCCGCGACGAGTTCGGGCCGGGCACTCCGGCGTCGCAAGATCAAAGCGGGTTGATGGACAAGTTCCGACTGTTGCCTTTGCCGTCGATGGAAGGGCGTGGTTGGCAGCACCTGCTGACGGGGATTCCGATCATCGGGCCTGGGCTGGTTCTGGGCAACAATTTGGTGTTCAAGTCGCCATCGGAGAAATTGGCGGACAGCCTGAAAGCGGCGGGCTTTGAACGACCAGAAGGAACCGCAGCACATCACACCGTACCGGAAGGACTCAAGCGCGCCGAAGATCTGCGCCGGCTTCTGGATCGTGCGGGTATCGGAATCAACTCCGCGGACAACGGTGTGTTCTTGCCAAACACACCTGGAAGTCAAGCGCCAGGGGCATACCACCCGAGTTTGCATTCGAATGAATATCTTGATGCGCTCAGATTCGATCTTGGCCTCGCTCGATCACCAAGTGACATTCGCGATGTGTTGCGCGATGTGCGCGATCAACTGCTGCGTGGTACATACCCAGGCTCCAAACCGACACCAGGTAAAAAATGAACTTCTTTGAGCTGAAAGCTGACTACGACGGATATGCCGCTATGGGATATGTCGACGAAGACGTGGATGCATGGTGGAGCGCAGAACAGTTCATCGGCAACGCGGACGCCAATCAATACGCCGTAGTCGGGGCCACAGTCCATGCGGAAGATCGCGAGCTTGTGCGTCCAGACTTCACAAAGTTTAATCAGGCTCCGATTCCAGTCTTCTCGGCGCGGGCGAGGGATGCCCTCAGGGACTTGCTTGAGCCAAACGGACAGTTTGTCGGTATCGACTTCGATGAACCTCTTGAGTACTGGGCCTTCAACACCACGACCGTGGTCGATGTTCTAGATGAAGCGGCTTCCGATATCAAGCGGTTCAGCAGTTCCGGCGGGATCATGCGCATCAACGCTTATGTGCTTAAAGCTGAGGTGTCCGACCTCCCGCCGATCTTCAAAATTCCGCAAACCCAGCGTTCAGGGGTCTATGTGAGCGATGAATTTGTTGCTCGCGTGTCGGTTGCCGGGCTCACTGGCTTCAAGTTCGTGCAACTCGCTTGAAACTGGCCTGGGCTTCAGGGCCAGTGCGCGCGCGCTCGAGCACGACGTCAGGTCTTGAAATACGAAATTGGATCGTCAAAAAGCATAGCAAAAAATCAAGTAAATACCAAGACAAATCGGCTTTATTTCACTGCAACTGACCGCCGCAGGCGCATCACACGCCCGCAACCGCCCGCCACCCGACGGCGGCGCTCACCCGAAACCACTTCCCAGCCGCTTTCAACCCCCGATTTGAAGCAATATTTGCCCACTGTCCTGGTATTTGTTCGAATCGTTGCTATGGTTTTGTGACTTCGTGGTGATCTTGCACCAGCCAGCGCACCTGAGGCTGAGCGCGCAAAAGCCTTCGGGTTCAGGGTCAGGTCTCCCATTTCCCGTTCTGCACCGCTGACAGCGTCTTCGCTCATCTCGCTGCCACTTCAAAATACGTAGCAAAGAACTTTTTAATTACCTGGACAGAGCTGCTGTTTCTCCTGATTCGGATCATGGCTCAGATGCATCGACCCCTCCGTTCGGGCTGAGCCTGTCGAAGCCCCTGGCATGCCCTTCGACAAGCTCAGGGCGAACGGGTTTCTAGCTGAGGCACGATCCCAATCAGGCTATTTGTCACCCAAATCAGCCGCAACCGCCGTGCAGCTCCCGGGTGGCGGACGCCACCCGGGGGCTGCGCTCACCTGAAACCACTTCTCAGTCGGTTTCGCCCACCGATTTGAATCAATATGTGCCCGCTGTCCAGGCTTTTATTGCCTTCGTTGATATGGTTTTGGGAGTGGCCGACCCGAACAAAAGCTACAAGCCTCCCCCGGCCAAACCACCCAAACCTACACCTACGACCGCAACAACCGCTTGCAGAGCGGCAGCCGAGACGCTGTGCTGCTCGAAACCCGCAAATACGACCAATCGGATCGATTGCTGCAAGTCAACACCCTGCGCGCGACGCACACCACCTGCCAAGGCTGCTTCGAAGTGAGCAACCAGCCTACCGGCTACGACGCCGCAGGCAACTTGCTGCGCAGGGCATCCCTCGGTTTCCACGGTCCCAAAGAAAAAGGCCGCGAACGCGGCCTTTGTGGGGGGGGTGACGAGAGAAACCTCGAGCAGACCCGTCAGATCAGGGGTACAAACCGCGCATTTCTCGGGCGTGGAGGATTCGGGTGCAGGCCACGATGAAGGTGGCGGTGCGCAAGCTGACTTTCTTTTCTTGCGCCACTTTCCAAATGCCGTCGAAGGCTTCGCTCATCACGCGAACGAGGCGTTCGTTGATTTCTTTCTCAGTCCAGAAAAAGCTGGAGAAATCTTGCACCCATTCGAAGTAGCTCACGGTCACGCCGCCTGCGTTGGCAATCACGTCGGGCAGCACGAGGATGCCGCGCTCTTGCAAGATGTCGTCGGCTTCTGGCGTGGTGGGGCCGTTTGCGCCTTCGATCACGAGCTTGGCCTGCACTTGTGGGGCGGTTTTTGCCGTGAGCTGGCCTTCGAGTGCGGCGGGGATCAAGATGTCGCAGGGCGTTGACCAGAACTGCGCTGGGTCAACCGTTTCTGCGCCAGCAAAGCCTGCCACGCCGCCGTTCTCTTTCACGTGCAACAGCAGCGCCGCAGCATCCAGGCCAGACTCTTTGTAGATGCTGCCGGTGTGATCCTGCACGGCCACAACTCGGGCACCGGCTTCGTGGAACAGTTTTCCTGCGATGCCGCCCACATTGCCAAAGCCTTGGATGGCCACTCGGGTGTTGTTCAGCTCCAGGCCAATGCGTTTGGCGGCTTCAATGCCGAGGGTGTACACGCCGCGCCCTGTGGCTTCGTTGCGCCCCAAGCTGCCGCCCAAATCCACGGGCTTGCCGGTCACCACGCCAGTTGCCGTTTCGCCCACGTTCATCGAATACGTGTCCATCATCCAAGCCATCACTTGGGCATTGGTGTTCACATCTGGCGCCGGGATGTCTTTGGTGGGGCCGATGATGAGGCCGATTTCGCTGGTGTACCGGCGCGTCAATCGCTCCAGCTCGCCCATTGAGAGGTTGCGCGGATCAACGCGAATGCCGCCTTTGGCGCCGCCGTAGGGCACGTTGACTGCTGCATTCTTGATGCTCATCCAAGCGGAAAGTGCCATCACTTCAGAGAGCGTGACATCCTGGTGAAAGCGCACGCCGCCCTTGCCGGGGCCGCGCGATGTGTTGTGCTGCACGCGGTAGCCCTCAAAGTGGGCGATGGTGCCGTTGTCGAGCTGGATGGGCACGTCGACGATCAGCGAGCGCTTGGGGCGCTTTAAGGTTTCAACCCAGCGGCTCAGTTTGCCCAGGTGCGGTGTGACGCGATCGACCTGCGCCAAGTAGATGCCCCAGGGGCCGAGGTGGTTGGCATCCAAATACGAGGGCAGGGCGTGCTGGGTGGTGGCGGGCATGGGGGAGGTGCGGTAGTCAAGCGGTGGGCGGGTGGCGGTCATGGGGTCTCCAGAGTCGTTTGTGCCCCTGGCTTTGCAGCTTTTGCCTGCTAAGGCCTGGGGCTGGCGTGACTGTAGGCATTTGCTCGGGCTTTGTGTCGGGCGCGTGTTGCCGAGTGCATCAAGCGCCTATGCGTTTGGCGCATAACCCTGCATTCGGGGGAACCAAGCCAAGCTGCGGGCACAATTCAGGCATCTGTGTTTTGCTGCGTTTTGGCCTTTCATGACCTCATCTCTTCGCCCCGCTTCTGTGTTGTTCAGCCTGGCTTTGGCCGCAGCGGCTCTCAGCACCTCCGCATTCGCGCAAGCCCCTGCGCCCAAGGCTGCGGCGTCTAAGCCTGCGGCAGCCGCATCCAAGCCCGCTGCCGCGCCTGCCCCGCAAGTGCGCCGCGCAACCTTTGAGCCTTCGATCCAAGCCAAGCCCGCCGCGCCAAAAGAAAAGCTTTTGACCCGCGAGGAGCTGAAAGCCTGCTTTGCCCGCCAGATGAAAAACGAGGCCGAAGCCACCGCGATCAAATCTGACCAGGAAGCCTATAAAAAGGATTACGAGGGCATCGTGTCGGCGCAGGCCGAGCTCACCAAGCAGCAAGCCACCAATCGGGCCACGCAAACCGAGCTGAGCACCGAGCGCGGTGCCATTTCCAACGCCAGCACCGAGCTGCAAGCCAAGGCGCTTGCCAACGCCAAGCCCTCTGAAGACGACAAAAAGGCCTGGGAAGCCGAGCGCGCAGTGCTGGTGGAGCGCGCCAAGGTGTTAGACGACAAGATCACAGCGTTCAACAACGCAGTGCAATCCTTGCGCGACCGCAGCAAAGAGGTGGACGCGCGCGTGCCCGGCATCAATGAGCGGCAAAAATCCATCAATGGTCGCGTGGAAGCGCTGCAGGCTGAACTGAAAACTTGGCGCGAAGAATGTGCCGACAAAGCCTACGACGAGGCCGATGAAGCCGTCGTCAAGAAAGAGCTGGGCATGAAGTGAGCGAGCGGGATGGCTGAAAGTCATTCTGCGGCCGAGCGCGCCGCAGCGCTGCATGCGCTGCTTCACCGCTACGCCCATGCCTACTACACGCTCGATGCGCCGCTGGTGCCCGATGCGGAATACGACCGCGTTTTCCGCGAGCTGCAAGCCCTAGAGGCTGCTCATTCCGAGCTGCAAAGTGCCGATTCGCCCACCCAGCGCGTGGGCGGCAAGGTGCTCGATGGGTTTTCGCCTGTGCGCCACCGCGTGCCCATGCTCTCGATTCGCACGGAAACGGACACCAGCGAGGACGGCGCAAGGGCGTTTGACAAGCGGGTGATGAAGGAGCTGGCCAAGGAGCTGGCCAAGGATCTGGTCAAAAACACGCCCGCAGAGGCCGCAAGCACCCTTCAAGCCGCGCTTTTTGAGTCAAATCCCTCCTCTGTCCAGGTATTTACATCATCCGATGCTATTGAATACGTAGCAGAGTTGAAGTTCGACGGCTTGGCGATCAACCTGCGTTATGAGGCTGGCGTGCTCGTGCAAGCGGCCACCCGAGGCGATGGCGAAACGGGTGAGGATGTGACGCAAAACATCCGCACGATTGGGCAAATTCCGCTGCGGCTGCGCGCGGATGCGCGAGCCGCGCCGCAGGTGCTGGAAGTGCGCGGCGAGGTGTACATGCGCCGCGACGATTTTGAGGCGCTGAACCAGCGGCAGCGCGACAAGATCGCAGCGGGTGAGGCCAACGAAAAAACCTACGTGAACCCGCGCAACACCGCAGCCGGTGCCGTGCGCCAGCTCGACCCTGCGATTGCGGCCCAGCGGCCTTTGAGCTTTTTTGCTTATGCGCTGGGCGAGGTGTCAGCGGATTTCAAAGTGCAGAGCCAGTGGGAGATGCTCCAAGCTTTCCGCGATTGGGGCCTGCCGGTGAGCGCGGATGCGCGGCTGTGCAGCGGTGCAGACGCACTCGTGGCCTTTCATGCCGATGTGGCAGCGCGCCGCAGCCAGTTGCCGTTTGACATCGACGGCGTGGTCTACAAGCTCAACAGCTTCGATCAGCAGCGCGCGCTCGGCTTTGTGAGCCGCGAGCCGCGCTGGGCGGTGGCCCACAAATACCCGGCGGAAGAGCAGCTCACCACCGTGCAAGCCATCGACATCCAAGTGGGCCGCACCGGAAAGCTCACGCCGGTGGCCAAGCTCGCCCCGGTGTTTGTGGGCAACGTGACGGTGAGCAACGTGACGCTGCACAACGAAGACGAAACCCGCCGCAAAGACGTGCGGGAGGCCGACACCGTGATCGTGCGCCGGGCGGGCGATGTGATCCCCGAGATCGTGGGTGTGGTGCTGGATCGGCGGCCCGCGGATGGTGGGGAGGCGTTTGATCTGTACAAGCGCCTTGGCGGCCAATGCCCCGAATGCCAAAGTGCGATTGCCCGAGAAGAAGGCGAGGCCGATTGGCGCTGCACCGGCGGCCTTTTTTGCCCCGCGCAGCGCAAGCAGGCCATGCTGCACTTTGCCAGCCGCAAAGCGCTCGACATCGAAGGCCTGGGCGACAAGCTCGTGGATCAGCTGGTAGACGCTGGCATCGCCAAAAGCCTGCCAGACCTTTATCGGCTCGGCCTGGCCAAGCTCTCGGCGCTTGAGCGCATGGCGGAAAAGTCTGCGCAAAACATCGTGGACGCTCTTGAAAAATCCAAGCAAACCACGCTGGCCCGATTCCTGTATGGCCTCGGCATTCGGCATGTGGGCGAAACCACGGCCAAAGATTTGGCGCGGCACTTCGGCACCGTGGACGCTCTGATGGATGCCAGCACCGATGCGCTTTTGCAAGTGGCTGACGTGGGCCCGGTGGTGGCAGAGAGCGTGCATGCCTTCTTTGCCGAGCCGCACAACCGAGAAGTGATCGAGCAACTGCGTGCCTGCGGCCTGAGCTGGCCCGAGGGCCAGGCGCCGGATGCCAGCACCCAAATCCTGCTCGGCAAAACCATCGTGCTCACCGGCACGCTCCCCACGCTCAGCCGCGAGCAAGCCCAAGCCATGCTGGAAGCAGCAGGCGCCAAAGTGGCAGGCAGCGTGAGCAAGAAAACCAGCTACGTTGTCGCGGGGGCAGAAGCCGGCAGCAAGCTCACAAAAGCCCAAGAGCTGGGTGTGCCAGTGCTGGACGAGGCTCAGATGTTGGGGTTGCTTCAGGGGGCGTAGGGAGCATTTTTTGAACGCAGAGTTCGCAAAATGACGCAGAGAACGCAGAGTCAATCCAATCAGCCAGTTTTAAATTGATAGCAACAAACATAATAAAAACCTGGACAGAGGGGCTAAACTCATCAAGATTGCAGACTCGGCTGCCTCTTTGGCTGTTTCTTCTGCGAACTCTGCGTTCAAAACTGCCCCTGTCCCCCTAAAACCCATGGCCCGCCACTCCAAACTTGACGCTACCGCCATTGCCGTGCTGCTGGGCTGTTGCAGCTTTTGGGGGTTTCAGCAGACGATGATCAAGGCCACCATTGCCGAGGTGCCAGCGGTGTGGCAAGCCTCGATCCGCTTTGCGGGTGCGTTTGCACTGCTTTGGCTGTGGTGCAAGTGGCGCGGGATTCGGCTTTGGCAGGCGAGCGATGCGCAAAGCGGCGTGCTGCGCGGCGGCTTCATCGCTGGGCTTTTGTTTTCTGCCGAATTCGCAGGGATTTACCTGGGCCTGAAAGACACCTCGGCCTCGCGGCTCACCGTGTTTTTGTACACCTCGCCCTTTGTTGTTGCGCTGATCTTGCCGCGCTTTGTGGCGGCTGAGGCGCTGCGGCGCGTGCAGTGGGTGGGGCTGGCGATTGCCTTTGCTGCTGTGGGGATTGCGTTTTCAGAAGGCTTTTCTGAGAGCGCGGCCGCGCGCCTGGGCGCAAACCATTTGCGCGGCGATGCGCTGGCGCTTGCCGCAGGCATTTGCTGGGGCCTCACCACGGTGGTGATCCGAGCCACGGCGCTGGGCCGAGAAAGCCCTGAGAAGGTGCTGGCCTACCAGCTGGCTGCTGCGGCGCTGCTGATGCCGATGCTGTCTCTCGCCACTGGCGAGAAGTGGAGCTTCAACTACAGCGCATGGGCTTGGGCTTCGATTGCGCTGCAAACCGCAGTGGGCGCGTTTGCCAGCTACTTGGCTTGGATGTGGCTCCTGAAGCACTACCCGGTCAACGCGATCTCCAGCTTCGTTTTCCTCACGCCGATTTTTGCCCTGCTGTTTGGCGCAGCTTGGCTGGGCGAAGTGCTGTCTGCGCAGTTGCTGCTTGGCGTGGTGGGCGTGGCTGTGGGCATTGCGTTGGTGAACCGAAAACCCGCTAGCTGAACTGCGCAAACCAATCCACCCAGTGCTCGATGCAGGCCCGCACCTTGGCGTGGCGGTGCCGCTCGGGCAGCATCACGGCGTAGATGGGTACGGGTTCGGTCACGGCCTGATCCCGCAGCACTTCCACCAACTGGCCGCTTTTCACCCATGGGGCCACCACGGTCGCGTTCATGCGCCCAATGCCCAAGCCGTTGAGCACCATCGCCAGTTGCACGGCTGAATCGTTGGTGCGTAAGCTGCCCGTGGGGCGATAGACCTGCGGCTCGGTCTGAGCTGCGCCACTCGTTGCATCGGGCTGAAACAACCAGCGGTTGAGAGAGGCGGAGGCGGTATTCGTCACCAGCGCATGGTTTGCCAAATCGCTCACCGAGCGCGGCGCGGGATGGGCCGACAAGTAGCCGGGTGTGGCATACAAGCGCCGCTCAAACTGCCCCAATCTGCGCGCCACAAGGGAGTCGCTGCCGTGCGTGCCCACGCGGATCGCCACGTCGATGCCTTCGCGGGCCATGTCAACAATCGCATCGTTGGCCGCCACGTCGATCACCAAGCCTGGGTGCTTTTCGCGCAGCGAGGCCAAGCTCGGCAGCAAGAAGACGCCCATCGCCCCACTGGTTGCCACGCGCACCACGCCGCTGGCTTGGGCGCTCCCGCCGCTGAAGCTCGCCGCGAGCTCTTGCGCCTCGGCAAGAAGCGCATGCGCATGCTGCAAAAGACGCTGGCCATCGGCGGTGAGCGATAGCCCGTGCGTGTTGCGATGTACCAGCCGCGCGCCCACAGCGCTTTCAAGCCGCACCAGCGCCCGAGAGATTTGGCTCACAGCCACTATCCGTTCGCGCGCCACGGCGCTCAAGCTGCCTGTGTCGGCAACGCGGGCAAAAAGCTGTAAATCGGCAAGCTGGATCGAGAGGTCAAGGCGGTTGTTCATGGAGCTTGTTCATGCGGGTCAAATGGGTTGTTTTGCAAAAACCGCAAAACCATTGTGCCTGAGCATGCCTTTCCGTGCAGCGAAGCAATGTCTACAGTCCGCTGCATCCCTTTTGAAAGCGAGCCTTGCCATGAACGCAATTGCCAACCCCAAATCCCTCGAAAGCCAA
>JAAFHN010000038.1:0-1940 GCA_013298415.1 Comamonadaceae bacterium | reverse complement strand
CGTTTTGCTACGCCAAGCTTTCTTCAGAGCAAAGCGCCCGCATCCGCAGCCAAGCCATCGCCGAGGCCAACCAATTGCGCAATCAAGCCATTGCAGATATCGCAAAAGCCATCGCACTGGGTTTCCTCAAAGCGCTGGACAAAACCATCTCGCACGCAGAGTTGGCGGTGCATCGCAGCATCGATCGCTTGCAGCGGCCCGGTGCGAGCGAAGGTCAACAGCGGCCGGATGCGCGCCCGGCAGCGTCTGGCTCAAGCCTGAGGCTCTCTCATCTTCAAGCCTGAAAGTGACGAGGCGGCATTGTTGCCTCGGTTTTGCTGCTACAGAGTCGCCGAGGGCCGAGCGGGGAGGACGGGATTAGCGGGCGGCTGCGAAAAATGACGACACCCGCGCTGCGCTGAAGCGCACGGCCTCGGTGCTGACTCCGGCGGGTAGGTTGACGCGCACAAGGGCCAGGTCGCCTGTGGTTTGCGGGGTCCAAAACTGCCCCATGACGCCCGCAACGGGTGTGCTCAGCTGCTGGAGGCTGCGCAATATCTCTTCGCCGGGGCTTTGGAGCAAGGTTGAGCTTGCCGGTGTGGATACCGCAATCGAAGCGGCGGCTGGCCATTTCTCAATGAGAAGGCCAATGCGCAGCGCCTTTGCGCCGGGCACATGGACTCGAAAAGACGCCTGCTTACCGCCGTCAGCAGCACTCAGCCAAACCAGTTTGGGCATCAACTCCGCACTCGATCCACCACGTTCGAGATCAAGGCCCTGTGCCACTTGCAAGGGCAGGCCCTTTGCCCCACCGTCTTGCCCCGCCGCTTGAGCTGTCGGGGCAGGTTTGAGCGGGAGCAGGGTGAGCACCTCTGTCTCGGCATTGCCCCGCGCGACTGCCGAGATGGGTCGGGGACCGTCGATCACGCGATGTTGGGCTGCGACCGGATTTGTGCAGCCGCTGACACACGCCAGCGCAGCACACAAACACACTGGCGCAGCACACAATGCGCCTTGAGCCAAGCCGGGTAGCCAATTCATCAGAACGAAAAGCGCTGAATCGGTACGACGCGTCCGTCGGGCAGTGTGAGTTGACCGGTGGTTGAATTGCTGAACCGAACTGACCACGAGCCAGGCGAGCCCAGCACGCGGGGCGTGCGGTAGCTGCCGCCAAGTGCTTGCCCGTTTCCGTATTCGTCCATCGGTGCGCTCAGCAGCGAATCGAAGAGGTTTCCGCCCACATTCATGCGCGACACATACCAACCCGGCACGCCCGCACTGTTGTACCCGAACTGCCCCACAAAGGCTTGCAGGCCTTGCACCTCGATGAAATAGCCTCTCCCCGGTTCGTTCGGATTCCACCACCAGCCTTGCGCACCCGCACTGATGGATGCCAAAAACGGCGCGGGCGTGCTGATCGGGAATCTGCCCAAGACCGAGGTTTCTAGCGCGACGCTCTGGCCCCCTGGCTGCGGGATGCTGCTCACGGTGAGGCTCACATTGCGGTTGTCGAAAAAGCGCATGCGCAAGCTGCCAATCGACGTCGGCGTGGCCAGTCGCCAAGCGCCTAGCAAAGCCTGCCCGCCGCTGTAGCGCTCTAGGCTGCCCAGGTAACTGGTGTCGGTTTGCCGAGCCAGGGTGCTCACGTACCAAACTGGCGCGCCAGTGGCTTCGTACATGAAGGCCGCGGCAAACAGCTTGTCGCCCTGTCGCTCGATCGCCCAGCCACGGCCGCCTTCAGCAGCGTTCCAATACCAACCTGTTTCCGGCAGACTCTGCGCCGAGCGATGCGTCACCAGCACGTTGTCCACGAAAAAGCCGGTGGGCAAAGTGAAGTCGCTTGAGGCGCTGAAGCGCAGCTCAATCGTTTGCCCTGCAAACCCTTGCACTTCGCGGGTGACTCTTCGCCACGAGCTGCTGACATCTAAGTTGCTCAGGGACGCGACCGTGGCGAAGAGTCA
>JAAFHN010000207.1:3875-5560 GCA_013298415.1 Comamonadaceae bacterium | reverse complement strand
ATCGGTCAGCGGGCACCCTCTATGCCACGCTGACCACCAGGGCAGTTTGGGCAATGCTCAGGCTGCATGCACCAGCCGAGTAAGCGCATGAACTTAGAACAATACCTGCCCGTCCTGTTGTTCATCTTGGTGGGTATTGGCGTTGGCGTGGTGCCCCAGGTACTCGGCTATGTGCTCGGTGCGAACAAGCCCGACGCTGAGAAAAACTCCCCTTACGAATGCGGCTTCGAAGCCTTCGAAGACGCCCGCATGAAGTTTGACGTGCGCTACTACCTGGTGGCCATCCTCTTCATCCTGTTCGATCTGGAAATCGCGTTTTTCTTTCCCTGGGCTGTCGCCTTCAAAGAAATTGGCTTGCTGGGTTTTTGGGCCGGTATGAGCTTCTTGGCCATCCTCACGGTGGGCTTCGTCTACGAATGGAAAAAAGGCGCGCTGGACTGGGAGTGATCCCAAGCCAGAGCTTCAGGAGTCACGCATGATCGAAGGCGTTTTCAAAGAAAACATCGCCACCACATCAGTGGATGCGGTGTTCAACTGGGCCAAAACTGGCTCGCTGTGGCCGATGACTTTTGGCCTCGCTTGCTGCGCCGTTGAAATGATGCACGCAGGCGCTGCGCGCTATGACCTCGACCGCTTCGGCATCGTCTTTCGCCCAAGCCCACGTCAATCCGATTTGATGATCGTGGCCGGCACGCTGTGCAACAAAATGGCTCCGGCGCTCCGCAAGGTTTACGACCAAATGCCCGAGCCGCGTTGGGTACTCTCCATGGGCTCGTGCGCCAACGGCGGCGGCTACTACCACTACAGCTATTCGGTCGTGCGCGGCTGCGACCGCATCGTGCCGGTTGACGTGTACGTGCCCGGCTGCCCACCCACAGCCGAAGCGCTCATGTATGGGATTTTGCAATTGCAGCAAAAAATTCGCCGCACCAACACGATTGCAAGGGCCTGAGCCGCATGACCCTCGCCTATTTCGACACCGAAGCCCTGAGCGCCCGGCTGCAAACCACGCTCGGCGACAAAGCCAAACGCTTGACCACCAAGCTCGGTGAAGTGAACCTCACCGTCTCAGCCGCCGACTACCACGCGGTAGCCTTGCAACTGCGCGATGCAGACGGCTTGAAATTCGAGCAGCTCATTGACCTCTGCGCAGTGGACTATTCCGAGTACGCCGATGGCAGCCACGATGGCCCGCGCTACGCGGTGGTGAGTCATTTACTGAGCGTGTCGCTCAATCAGCGCGTGCGCTTGATTGCGTTTGTGCCCGATGACGACTTTCCCGTGATCGACTCTGTGAACGATGTATGGAACAGCGCCAACTGGTTTGAGCGCGAAGCCTTCGACCTTTTTGGCATCATGTTCGAAGGCCACGCCGACCTGCGGCGGATCCTCACCGACTATGGCTTCATCGGCCACCCGATGCGCAAAGACTTCCCCACTTCCGGCCATGTGGAGATGCGCTTCGATGCCGAGCAAAAGCGCGTGATCTACCAGCCTGTGACCATCGACCCCCGCGAAATCACCCCGCGCATCATCCGCGAAGACAACTACGGGGGCTTCAAGCATGGCTGAGATCAAGAACTACACGCTTAACTTTGGGCCTCAGCACCCGGCAGCACACGGCGTTTTGCGCCTGGTGTTGGAGCTGGATGGCGAAGTGATCCAGCGCGCCGCTCCGCACATTG
>JAAFHN010000207.1:0-3865 GCA_013298415.1 Comamonadaceae bacterium | reverse complement strand
CGAGAGCAAGACCTACATCCAGTCGCTGCCCTACATGGATCGGCTGGATTACGTCTCGATGATGTGCAACGAGCACGCGTATTGCTTGGCCATCGAGAAGATGATGGGCATCGAGGTGCCCGAGCGCGCGCAGTACATCCGCGTGATGTTCTCTGAAATCACCCGCCTGCTTAACCACTTGCTGTGGCTTGGCTGCCACGGCTTGGATTGCGGCGCGATGACGATCTTTTTGTACGCCTTCCGTGAGCGCGAGGATCTGTTCGACGTTTACGAAGCCGTATCTGGCGCGCGCATGCACGCGGCCTATTTCCGCCCGGGTGGCGTGTATCGCGATCTGCCCGATGCGATGCCCAAGTACCAAGCGAGCAAGATCAAAAACGCCAAAGCCATTCGCGAGATGAACACCAACCGCGAAGGCTCGGTGCTCGACTTCATCGAAGACTTTGCAAACCGCTTTCCGAAGTACCTGGACGAGTACCACACCCTCCTCACCGACAACCGCATTTGGAAGCAGCGCACGGTCGGCATCGGCGTTGTAACGCCCGAGCGCGCCCTGAACCTCGGCCTCACTGGCCCCATGCTGCGCGGAAGTGGCTTTGCTTGGGACCTTCGCAAGCAGCAGCCCTACGACGTGTACGCCAAGATGGACTTTGACGTGCCCGTGGGCAAAACCGGCGACTGCTACGACCGCTACTTGGTGCGCATGGAAGAAATGGCGCAGAGCAACCGCATCATTCAGCAATGCGTTGCCTGGCTCAAAGCCAACCCCGGCCCAGTGATCACCGAGAACCACAAGGTCGCCGCGCCCAGCCGCGAATCCATGAAATCCAACATGGAAGAGCTGATCCACCATTTCAAGCTCTTCACCGAAGGCTTTTGCGTGCCCGAAGGCCAAGCCTACGCGGCCGTGGAGCACCCCAAGGGTGAGTTCGGCATCTACATGGTGAGCGACGGGGCCAACAAGCCCTACCGCCTGAAGATTCGTGCGCCCGGTTTTGCGCACTTGGCTGCGCTCGACGAAATGAGCCGTGGCCACATGATTGCCGATGCCGTGGCCGTGATTGGCACGATGGACATCGTGTTTGGAGAGATTGACCGATGAGCGCCGACTCCTCTATCGCCGTTACGGCCTACGCTTTGAGCGACGCAACCAAAGCGCGCTTCGATGCCGAAGTGGCCAAATACCCTGCCGATCAAGCGCAATCGGCTGTGATGGCCTGCTTGGCCATCGTGCAACAAGAAGAAGGCTGGGTGAGCAACGCGGCAGAAGCCACCATTGCAAGACACCTGGGCATGCCTGTGATGGCGGTGCATGAAGTCACCACCTTCTACAACATGTACAACCAAAAGCCCGTTGGCCGCTTCAAGCTCAACGTGTGCACCAACCTGCCCTGCCAACTGCGCGGCGGCCAGCATGCACTGGATCACTTGTGCAGCAAGCTCGGCGTGAAGCCTTACGGCACCACCGACGACAAAGCCTTCACCGTGCAGCCGAGCGAGTGCCTGGGCGCATGCGCTGACGCACCGGTGATGCTCGTGAATGATCGCCACATGTGCAGCTTCATGAGCTTAGAAAAACTCGATCAACTCGTGGGCAGCTTGCGCACGGCAGAGGCGGTTTGAGATGGCAACAGTCGAACAAATCCTCTCGCAATTCCAAGCCACGGGTGTGCAAACCTGCTTTCACGGCAGGCACCTTGAGCCGCAAATCTACGCGGGCTTGGATGGCAAAAACTGGCGGCTCAAAGACTACGTAGCGCGCGGCGGCTACCAGGCCCTTCGCCAGGTCCTTGCTGGAGTCAATGGTTCAGAGCCCATGACCCAAGATCAAGTGATCGCCACCGTCAAAGAATCCGCCCTGCGGGGTCGCGGCGGCGCGGGCTTTCCCACGGGCCTGAAGTGGAGCTTCATGCCGCGCGCGTTTCCAGGCCAAAAATTCTTGGTTTGCAACAGCGACGAAGGCGAGCCCGGCACCTGCAAAGACCGCGACATCCTTGAATTCAACCCCCACATCGTGATCGAAGGCATGGCGATTGCCGCATTCGCGATGGGCATCAGCGTGGGCTACAACTACATCCACGGCGAAATCTTCCAAACCTACGACCGGTTTGAAGAAGCGCTGAAAGAAGCCCGCGAAGCAGGCTTTTTGGGCGACAAAATTTTGGGCAGCAGCTTCAGCTTTCAGCTGCACGCCTTCCACGGCTTTGGTGCTTACATCTGCGGCGAAGAAACCGCGCTTTTGGAGTCGCTCGAAGGCAAAAAAGGCCAGCCGCGCTTCAAGCCGCCGTTTCCGGCCAGCTTCGGCCTCTACGGCAAGCCGACCACCATCAACAACACAGAAACCTTCGCGGCTGTACCTTGGATCATCCGCAATGGCGGCGGCGCGTATTTGGCTTGCGGCAAACCCAACAACGGCGGCACCAAGATTTTCTCGGTGAGCGGCGACGTGAATTTGCCCGGCAACTACGAAGTGCCGATGGGCACGCCGTTTTCGAAGCTGCTCGAACTCGCGGGCGGCGTGCGCGAAGGCCGCACCTTGAAGGCGGTGATCCCGGGGGGATCGTCTGCGCCTATTCTGCCGGCCGACGTGATGATGCAGTGCACGATGGATTACGACTCCATTGCCAAAGCAGGCTCCATGCTCGGCTCGGGCGCGGTGATCGTGATGGACGATTCGCGGGATATGGTGGAAAGTCTGTTGCGCCTCAGCTACTTCTACATGCACGAGAGCTGCGGCCAATGCACGCCCTGCCGCGAAGGCACAGGCTGGCTCTGGCGCATGGTGGATCGCATCCACCATGGCAAGGGCCGCGCTGACGATTTGGCCGCACTCGACAACGTGGCTGAGAACATCATGGGCCGCACCATTTGCGCACTCGGTGATGCGGCAGCCCTGCCCGTGCGCTCGATGCTCAAGCACTTCAGAAGCGAGTTCGCTGCAAAAATTGAAGCGGCTCGGGTTGTCGCAGGGGCTTCCGCATGACGCTCCCTCTCATTTTTCAGCGCGTGGTACTGCTTGTGGTCGTCGTGGTGCTGTGGGGCTGCGCAGGCGGCACAACCCAGTTTGCTCAGTCAGAGAGGGTTCGTGCAGACGGTCAAGCGATTGGGGCTGGATTGCTGGTCGTGTTTGAGACAGGGCATCTACGCAAGGCTTTCAGAGAAGCGGCCCATCAATCCAACGACGCGGATCTGCTCGTTTCCGGCGTTTTGTCCAGCTTCAAGTCCGAGCTGACAAAAGACGGCATTGTGGTGGTCGCAGAAGCCTTTGAATCCGCGTCAAACCCGACTGCGCTGGCCTCCGCAATTGCGCGAAACCGAGGTGCCTCTCACATCCTTGTCCTTCGATCTGGTTCCTTTGAGACATCGCAACTGACAAGATACGGAGTTGCTCAGGGTCCGGCAACCTGGAACGGCAATGTCACCTGGGCACTCAGCCTCTATGACACGGCGCTGATGGGCAAAGGGTCGGATTCACTTGTATGGAAGGGTGCCACCGCCAAGGTGCAGGTTGGCCAGGCTTGGTGCAAGCAAGATTCCTACAAGGAGTGTTCGACACGGATCGTTAAAGCTGTGAGCCAGCAACTTCGGGCCGAGCGGCTCCTGATCACAAAGTAGAGCCATGGTTGAAATCGAACTAGACGGCAAAAAAATCCAGGCGCAAGAGGGCTCGATGCTGATTGCGGCGGCGGAGAAGGCTGGGACGTTTATCCCGCACTTTTGCTATCACAAGAAGCTGAGCGTGGCGGCCAATTGCCGCATGTGCTTGGTCGATGTGGAAAAAGCACCCAAGCCCATGCCCGCATGTGCCACGCCTGTGACCAACGGCATGATCGTGCGCACCAAGAGCGACAAGGCCATCAAAGCG
>JAAFHN010000480.1 GCA_013298415.1 Comamonadaceae bacterium | reverse complement strand
CCCACGCGGCCTGCGTCCAGCACGCGTCGGATCGCAGCGCAGTGATCGCTCACATACAGCCAATCGCGCACCTGCTGGCCGTCGCCGTAGATCGGGAGGTCTTTCAGCGCGAGCGCGTTGTGAATGATCAGAGGAATCAGTTTTTCTGGGAAATGGCGTGGGCCGTAGTTGTTGCTGCAATTGGTGGTGAGCACCGGCAGGCCATAGGTGTGGTGGTAGGCGCGAACCAGGTGGTCGCTCGCTGCCTTGGTGGCGCTGTAGGGGCTGTTGGGCTCGTAGCGGTTCGTTTCTGCAAACGGCGGGTCGGTGGGCGAGAGGCTGCCGTACACCTCATCCGTGCTCACATGCACGAACCTGAAGGCGGCTCTGGCGCTTGCGCCCAAGCCGCTGAAGTAGCCGCGCACCGCTTCAAGCAAGTGGAAAGTGCCCACCACATTGGTTTGGATGAAGTCGGCTGGGCCGTGGATCGAGCGATCCACGTGCGACTCCGCTGCGAAGTTGATGACGGCGCGCGGCTTGTGCTGCGCCAGCAGCTTGCTCATCAGCGCGCCATCGCCGATGTCGGCTCGCACAAACTGGTGGTTTGGGTGCTGCGGCACGTTGCCGGGATGGCCCGCATAGGTGAGTTTGTCGACGCTCAGCACCGGCTCGCCGTAAAGGCTGAGCCAATCGTGAACAAAGTTGGAGCCGATGAAGCCGGCCGAGCCAGTAACGAGAATCATGAGGTGTCTTCAAACCGCAACCCTCTATTATCCAACGTTGACACAAGGGGCTCCTGGGCCCGATAAGGGAACAGACATGGCGAATTCAACGATTTTGGTGACCGGCGGTGCAGGCTACATTGGCTCGCACACGGTGATCGAAATGCTTCAAGCGGGCTACACGCCGCTGATCTTGGATGATTTCTCCAACAGCCACGCGGCAGTGTTGGATCGGCTTTTCGCCATCACCGGCCAGCGCGTGGCCTGCGTGCGCGGCGATGTGCGTGACACGGCACTGGTGCGCAAACTTCTGGCCGAGCACCAAGTGCAGGCCGTGATCCACTTTGCGGGCTTCAAAGCCGTGGGCGAATCGGTGGCCAAGCCGCTGGATTACTACAACAACAACGTGTGGGGTGCGACAGCGCTCTTGCAGGCCATGCAGGCCGAGGGCGTGAAAAGCATCGTCTTTTCATCTTCGGCCACTGTTTATGGCGACCCCGCCAGCGTGCCGATCCGAGAAGACTTTCCGCGCAGCGCAACCAACCCTTATGGCCGCAGCAAGCTGATGATTGAAGAGATCCTGGCCGATTTGTGCGCCTCTGACCCGAGTTGGCGCGTGGCCCGGTTGCGCTATTTCAACCCGGTGGGCGCCCACGCATCGGGACTCATCGGCGAAGACCCGCAAGGCATCCCCAACAACCTCATGCCCTTCATCAGCCAAGTGGCGGTGGGCAAGCGCGCGCACTTGAACGTGTTTGGCGGCGACTACGCCACAGCCGACGGCACGGGCGTGCGCGACTACATCCACGTGTGCGACTTGGCTGCTGGCCATGTGGCAGCGCTGCGGACGCTGGAGCCCAAACCGCAGCTCCTATCGGTGAACCTTGGCACGGGCAGCGGTACCTCGGTGTTGGAGCTCAAAGCCGCGTTCGAGAAAGCCTCAGGCAAATCGGTGCCGCATCTGATCGCACCCCGCCGACCAGGCGACATCGCCGAATGCTACGCCGACCCAAGCCACGCGAAAGCAGTATTGGGCTGGCAAGCCACAAGGGGCATCCAACCCATGTGTGAGGATGCCTGGCGGTGGCAAAGCGGCAATCCTTCGGGGTACGCGGGCTCGTAAGGGCTAGCGAGCACAGGGGGCGTTTCACAGGAGATCAGGAGACCAGGAAAGAGGAAGAACAAGACAAAATGTTTTGGCTGTTTCTTCCTCGTCTCCTGATCTCCTGTAAAAACTTCCCCCGAGGCGTCACCGACCAAACACCCAAGTTGCATTCGCCGGGATCACGGTGTTGATGTCGCCTTGGGCGTCGCTGGTCAGGGCGGAGCCGCTGGGCAGGATCATCGGCCAGCTTGAGCTGGGTGTGAAGCCTTGCAGGGTGATGGGCTGAGCGGTGTTGGCGGTGTTGATGACGACCCAAGTGCTTTGCTCGGCCGTGAATCGGCGAAAGCTCCAAACTGCACCGCTGGTTATCGCTTGGTCGTAGCCGCCTGTGAGCAGCGAGGGCCGGGCAGCGCGCAGCGCGAGCAAGGCTTTGTAGTGGGCCAAGATGCCGTTTGGACTTGCAGTCTGCGCGGCCACGTTGTAGCTGCGCGAATTGGCCGAGAGTTCGCGAAAGGGTGCGCGGGTGGAAAAGCCCGCGTGGGCGGTGTCGCTCGTCCAGCTCATCGGCGTGCGCAGCTTCCAGTCGCCGTTCAAGCCCGCAGCACCTGCCAGGCCAATTTCTTCGCCGTAGTAGATGAAGGGCGTGCCGGGTTGCAGCAGCAGCATCGATGCCGCCACTTTGTAGCGCGCTTCGTTGCCGCCGAGCTGATCCCAGATGCGCTGGCCTGCAAACGCATCGTGGTTGGAGAGGAAGGGGGCCATGCGCTGCGGCTCGCGGCCCGTCGCCGCTCTCGGGTAGTCGGCCACCAATTCGAGCGCAAAACCATCGCCCTTGGCCGCATTCACGAGATTACCGCTGTGCTGAAAGGCAAACGCACTGCCGCAAGAGCTGCCAGCCGCATACATGCGCGGCGCGCCTGGCCCTTCGCAGACGATGTAGCGGTTGGCATAGCTGCTCACCAGCGCTTGGATGCGGCTCAAGATCGCGTTGTTCTCGGGCTGGTTGTCCCAAGCGTTAGGTCCGTTTTCCACGAGGTGACCCACCGCGTCAAAGCGAAAGCCGTCCACGCCACGGTTGAGCCAAAAG
>JAAFHN010000076.1 GCA_013298415.1 Comamonadaceae bacterium | reverse complement strand
GTTTTCCAGCGTGTCGGCGCTGTATTCAGCATCCGCGTCGTAGAGCTTCAAGAGCACTTCTTTGGCGTCTTCAATCAGGCCGGGCATGCGGCGCGCGCGCAGGCGCAGCAAGCGAAACACGGGCACATCTTCGTCGTGCAGGGAAAACAAAATCCCGTGGCTGGTGTCGTCTTTGGTGGCCTCTCTGTCCATGATGAAGGCCACGCGCACGGTGCGCGGCTCGTCTTCATCAGCGATCAAAAAATCAGATCGGATGTTGAGCTGGCCGTGGTCGTCTTCGTAGAAGCGGGCGGACTCTTCGATGTCTTCGGCCATCGCGTCTTCGGGGATCACCAGGCCGTAATACTCGCGCACCCAACGCAGTTCATCGGGCGTAGGCGCTTGCAAATCCACCCAAATGGGCTTGAATTTCGCCAGCTCTTGTGGCGATTCGATTTCTTCTTGCATGAGCCGACCATGGGCCAGCGTGAACACATTGAGCATGCTGCAAACCTTCGGGATGTGGTCGCTTTTTTGCTACTCAATACATAGCAACAAATGCAACAAATACCAAGACAGAGGGGCGAAATGATGTGAAAAATCGCCCTCTGACGGTTCGCAGTGGCTTTGGGGCTGCCCTGCTACCCGACAAAGAGCGACTTTGGTGTTGCGCCAGACCAGAAATGCCGCTGTCTCGCTTGGCCCTCGCTACGCCCGGCGTCGTTACAAGCCTTGCCCGTGCCGGGCGCATGGGCGGCGCTTTGCGCCTGGCCCCGCTCACCGATGGCGGCGCGATACACCGACATTTCTGGCCCGACGCAACACCTGAGGGTGCGCGTCCAAGGGAGTGTTCTCCGGTGATGTCGATCACCGAATTATCGCGGGCAAAAATGACAAACGCCGCCCAGTGAGGGGCGGCGCGTGCTTGACAGCTGAGTGTTCTGGCTTCTGGCTTGCCTTACTGTTTGATCTCTGACATCTTGCAACCCTTGCCCAGGAAGATGCTGGTGAGGTGCTCTTTGCGGCCTTGGGCCTGGGGTGTGAGCGCTGCCTGCTGGGCTTGGGCCGCAGCCTGTGCCTGTTGTTGCTGAGCGGCTTGTTGGGCTGCGGCTTGTTGCTGCTGTTGCACGGCGTTGTTGGCAACCGAGCCGAGCACGTTGCCGAGCAAGCCGCCGCCGGTGTTGCCACCGCCACCGCCGAAAAGGCCACCACCACCGCCGCCGCCGCCGCCGAGCAAGCCGCCGAGGCCACCACCGCCACCAAACATGCCGCCGATGCGAGCGGCAGCTTGGCCAGCGGCTTGCTGCGCCACAGCGCCTACCACTTGGTTGGCCACAGCGCCTGCCACGCCGGGTGTGGAGGCCGCAGCGGCGGGGGGGGCCGCAGCAAACGCGGTGCCGTTGATGATCGCGTCCATGCCCTTGATCTCGTCAAAGATCTGCTGGCAGGTGAGGTCGCCGTCGGTCATTTTCATGCGATCGATGCTGGCGGGGGCTTGAGCTTGTGCGAACGTGGCGCTGGCAAGCACGGCGAGTGCGATGAGTTTTTGGGTGGGTTTCATAGGGAACTCCTCAGGATGTGATGGAAAAATGGGATCGGGGGTTGGGGGCTGAGCGGGCGTTACTTCGCCACTTCGGATAGCTTGCAGGCTTTGCCCAAGAAGAGGCCGGTGAGGTGCTCTTTGCGGGCGTTGGCCTGGGCGGCGCGGTTGGGGTTGTTGGCGGCAGGAGCTGCGGCGAAAGCGGGCGCAGCGGCAGCAGCTGCAACAGGTACTGCGGCAGGAGCCGCAGGCGCAGCGCCGCCACCACCACCAAAGAGGCCGCCAATGAGACCGGCCGCTTGCTGGCCACCGGTGCCGCCGCGCGCACCGGCCAAGCCGCCGAACAAACCGCCCAAACCTGCTGCTGGTGAAGGCGCAGCGGCGGGCGCGCCAGCTTGAGTGGCGTTGGCTGCTTGCTGCAAGCCGCCCAGCAAACCCATTGCGCCTTGCATGGCACCGGTGTTCACGCCGGCGCGCTGGGCATTGGCCATCGCCACGGCCAAGTTGGGGTTTTGTGCCACAGCTTGCATTTGCGCCACGGCCTGTGGGTTGTTCGCTTGGGCGCGCACCTTGGGGTCGTTGCTCATCAGCATCAATTGGCGCATTTGCTCATTCGCGCCTGCGCCGCCAGCCTGAGCACCCGCCAAGGCTTGCAAAGCATTGTTGGCTTGGCCGCCGCTGAGCGCTTGGTTGAGCGCATTCGGGTTTTGCAGCATGGCCATCGCTTGGTTGGCGCCTTGGTTCATCGCTGCTGCCGTTTGCGGGCTGCCCACGGCCGCTTGGATTTGCGCGATCACGGCGGGATCGTTCGCCTGGGCGCGGATGGCTGGATCGGGGTTGGCCAGCAGCATCTGGCGGATCATGTTGGGGTCTTGCGCCACAGCGAGCGCGGTGCCTTGGGCCTGGCCGAGCAGGCCCGCCATGTTGCGCTGGAAGTTCGGATCGTTCGTGTATTGCGATGCGGTTTGGATCGCTTGCTGCTGCATGGCCGCCACCTGAGCGTAGCCAGCGGCTTGGCCAGGCGCTGCGTTGGGGATCGCAGGCGCTGCGGCTTGACCGCCCATCAACCCGCCGAGCAGGCCTGCCGCGCCGGTGTTGCCGCCGCGCGCCTGCGCAGCACCCAAAAGCCCGCCGAGCAAGTTGTTGGCCACCCCTGGTGCGGGGGCTGTTGCTGCAACTGGCGCGGGAGCCGGAGTCGGCAAGCCAGCAATCGCGGGGGCTGCGGCGGGCTGAGCCGCTATGCCTTCCATCTGCTTGATCTCGTTGTAGAGCTGTTGGCAAGTCAGCTCGCCATCGCTGAGTTTCATGCGATCAATGGTTTGGGTGGAGGCTGGGCCGTGCCAGCCGAGCGAGGCGGTGGCGAGCAGCGCCGCAGCGCCGCAACGGGACAATGAAAACTTTCGCATGAAGACACCTCTTGGACTGAACGCTTGGACTGCTCGCATGCCGCTTCGAGGCGGCACATCTCACAGCCGCAAGAATGCCCAGGTGTGGCGGCTCACGCCATCCCGCGAATGAGGGGGGTAGGCGGGTGTTTTTGTGTGGAAAAGTTCTAAAGCGTGACTTTTGTCACAACTGCAATCGGGCTGGCGGGTTTCCGCTTCGCGCCAAGAGCATCGAATCGCCGTAACTGAAAAACCGATACCGCTGTGCCACTGCGTGGGCATACGTTTGCATCACGTGGCCATGCCCAGCCAGCGCGCTCACGAGCATCATCAGCGTGCTTTTGGGCAGGTGGAAATTGGTGATGAGGCGGTCGATGAGTTGGAACTCGAAGCCGGGGGTGATGAAGATGCTCGTGTCGCCCGCCACGCGCTCTTCTGCGCTCGGCACAGGCATGCCCAAAGCCGCCCAGCTCTCCAAAGTGCGCACGGTGGTGGTGCCCACGGCCCAAATGCAGGGTGCGGGCTGCCCCACAAGCCGTTTTTCACGTATTTCTTGCCACTTGTCCTTGATTTTGTTACATACATCGCTATCAACGGCATAGCGCTCACTGTGCATCACGTGGTCGGCGATGTTGTCCACCTTCACCGGCGCGAAGGTGCCTGCGCCCACGTGCAGCGTCACGCACAGGCGCTGCACACCCCGGGCGTCCAGCGCTGCGAGTACCGCGTCGTCAAAATGCAGCGCTGCTGTGGGCGCAGCCACAGCGCCTGGGTTTTTGGCCAGCACGGTTTGGTAGCGGGCGGCGTCTGTCGAGTCGTCAGCATGGGTGATGTAAGGCGGCAGCGGCACACGGCCGTGCGCGGCCATGAGGGCGTAGGGCTCGGTGTCGAGGCTGAACCGAAACAGCGTGCCGTTCGCATCTGGCCAGCGCGAAAGCAGGGTTGCCACAGCAGGCGGCTGCGCGCCGCGGTCCAGCAAGATTTGTCCACCCATCGGCGGCTTTTTGCTCATCCGCATGTGCGCAGCCACTTGGTGCGGCTGCTCGCCAGGCCCGGATTCCAGCACCCGCTCGATCAGCAGCTCGGCTTCGCCGCCAGTGGTTTTGCGGCCAAAAAGCCGGGCGTGAACGACTTGGGTGTCGTTGAACACCATCAAATCGCCGGGCTGCACGAGGCTCGGCAAGTCGCGGAAGGTTCGGTCCACCAGGCCAGGCGCGCGGGCATCCAAGAGGCGCGAGGCGCTGCGCTCGGCAGCCGGATGTTGGGCGATCAGCTCGCTCGGGAGCTGGTAGTCGAAATCGGAGAGCGTGTAAGGCATATTTGAGGGATTGTCATGCCCGAAAAGAAGCCTCCCACCCGAACTGCCCTATCCGATGGCTTGAAAAAGCTGGGTTTGACGCGCGATATCGATTTGGCCCTGCACCTGCCCCTGCGCTACGAGGACGAAACCGCGCTCGGCAGCATTGCCGCCTCGCACGATGGCGACACGCTCCAATTTGAGGGGCAAGTCACAGATGCCGAAGTGGTGTTTCGGCCCCGCAGGCAGCTGGTGGTGATCGTGGACGACGGTACAGAAACCTGCCGCTTGCGTTTCTTCAACTTCTACCCCAGCCACCATAAAACGCTCGCCATTGGCGCGCGGGTGCGCATTCGCGGCGAGATCAAGCGCGGCTTTTTTGGCAACGAGATGGTTCACCCTGCGTTCAAGGCGGCAGGCGGCGAGCTGCCGAGCGCGCTCACGCCCGTGTATCCCACCGTAGCTGGACTGAGCCAGCCCATGCTGCGCAAGGCCGTGTGGGCAGGGCTGGCGCGCGAAGCGGCCGCGGGCGGCCTCTCCGACACGATTCCAGTCCCAATTTCAAGCAAATACCCAGCACTGTCCAGGTATTCATTGCATTCTTCGCTATCTTTTTTGCATCAACCCGCAGCGGGCGTGCAACTCGCCACGCTGGAAGATCGCAGCCACCCCGCTTGGGAGCGGCTCAAAGCCGAGGAGCTTTTGGCGCACCAACTGAGCCAGCTTCAGGCCCGCATCGAGCGCGAGCAGTTTCAGGCTCCTGCGCTCGGGGCTGGGCCGGATTTGCTCAAGCGCTTGCACGCAGCGCTGCCCTTCAAGCTCACCGGCGCGCAAAACCGCGTGGTGCGCGAAATCAGCGCAGATCTCAAGTCGCACCAGCCCATGCACCGTTTGCTGCAAGGCGATGTGGGCAGCGGCAAAACCGTGGTGGCTGCCCTCGCTGCGGCGCAGTGCATCGATGCGGGCTACCAATGCGCGCTGATGGCACCCACAGAAATCCTGGCCGAGCAGCACTTTCGCAAGCTGATCGGCTGGCTGGCCCCGCTCGGCGTGCAGGTGGCTTGGCTCACTGGCAGCCAGGGCAAAGCCGAGCGGCGCAAGATGCTGGCCCTCGTGGAAAGCGGCCAAGCTCAGCTGGTGGTTGGCACACATGCGGTGGTGCAGAGTTCGGTCGTGTTCAAACGCTTGGCGCTTGCCATCATCGACGAGCAGCATCGCTTTGGCGTGCGCCAGCGGCTGGCCCTGCGAGAAAAGCTGGATCAACCGAGTGCGCAGCCTCACCTCTTGATGATGAGTGCCACGCCGATCCCGCGCACGCTCGCCATGAGCGTGCTCGCCGATCTGGACGTGAGCACCATCGACGAGCTGCCGCCCGGGCGCACGCCCATCCTCACCAAGGTGCTCAGCGATCAAAAGCGGCTCGATGTCATCGAGCGCATCCAAGCCCAAATCGCGCAGGGCCGCCAGGCGTATTGGGTGTGCCCGCTGATCGAAGAAAGCGAGGCGCTGGACTTGACGAATACCACCGCCACGCATGCAGAGCTCACCGAGGCACTGCCCGGCGTGATCGTGGGCTTGCTGCATTCGCGCATGCCGCCTGCAGAAAAAAAAGCGGTGATGAGCCTTTTTGAAGGTGGGCAGATGGGTCTTTTGGTGAGCACCACCGTGATTGAGGTGGGGGTGGACGTGCCGAATGCGTCTCTCATGGTGATTGAGCATGCCGAGCGCTTTGGGCTGAGTCAGCTTCACCAGCTGCGTGGCCGGGTGGGGCGCGGCGCAGCGGCATCGGCTTGCGTGCTGCTCTACGGCACGCCCGAGGGGGGGCGCTTGGGGGAGCTCGCGCGCGAGCGGCTCAAAGTGATGGCCCAAACGAACGATGGCTTTCTGATCGCCCAGCGCGATTTGGAGCTGCGCGGGCCGGGTGAGTTTTTGGGCGCGCGGCAGTCTGGCGCTGCACTGCTCAGATTTGCCGACATCGCCCAAGACGCGCCTTTGCTGAAATGGGCAAGAGATGCATCCGCAGAGCTGCTCAGCGCGTATCCAGAGCTCGCGCAGCAGCATTTGGCGCGCTGGATCGGCTCAAAAGCAAACTTGTTAGCAGCTTGATAAGATGCCGCCGAAGCTGCCAAACCACGCAGCAGCGCAGCGTCGGAACGCCAGGGTCAGAAACTACGGGCAATTGCGGCGATTACGAAAGTACTAAACCCCCCTTTCTTGCATGTCTGAAGTCAGTCAGTTTGGCCTCACTGCGAGCGACGGCGAGCCCGTTGCCGTGGTGGATTGGCATGTGTCTGGTCATCGGCTGCCACGCGCCCATGTGCTCATCGTGCACGGCCTGGGCGAACACAGCTGGCGCTACCGCCACGTGGCCGAGCAGCTCAACACTTGGGGCTACGCCGTGCGCGGGCTTGATCTCTACGGCCACGGCGAATCGGGCGGACCGCGCGGCGGCCTGCCGCATGCGCGCCGCATGCTCGATGATGTCGCCGACCTTGTGGACGACACCTGGCGAGAGCATGGCGACAAAGTGCCCATCGTGCTCTTGGGCCACAGCATGGGCGGCTTGATCGCCGCCGATTTTGTGCGCCGACAGATCCGACCCATCCAGGGCCTGGTGCTGTCATCCCCTGCGTTTGACGCAGGTTTCACGCGTTTTCAGAGGCTACTGCTCGCGGTGTTGCCGCGCATGGTGCCCAATTTGCGGTTGGACAACGGCCTGAAGCTCGAATACCTCTGCCGCGACCCGCTGGTGGTACAGGCGTACCAAACCGACAAATTGGTGCATCGACTGATTTCTGCGCGCCTGGCCCAATACGTAGCCAACACGGGGCCGCAGGTGATCGCGGCCGCCAAAACTTGGTCGGTGCCCACACTTTTGATGTTTGCCGGCAAAGACAGGCTTGTGCGCCCCCAGGGCTCGGTGGCGTTCGCCAAGGCAGCTGTTGGCGCGCGGCGCAGCGTGAAATCGCACTGCTTTTCGCAGATGTACCACGAGATCTTCAACGACCCCGACCAAAAGCAAGTGCTGGACACGCTCGCGCAGTGGCTAGACTCCAGATTCGGCCCCGCCTGATTCTGCGCACAAAGCGCCAGTGTCTAGGCGCGTAGCCGCTGACAGTGCTTCAGCACGGCAAGGCGACGCAACGACGAGACTGGCGCTTTGTGCGCAGAATCACTGAACTTTGCCCCATTCGCGCTCGAAAGTCCGCACCAGCACCTGACTGTGCAGCCGATTCACTTCGGCATCCACCCGCGCCATGTCGAGCGGAAAGTCGAGCATCACGCGCATCGCCTCAGCGTTCAGAAACCGCAATCCTGCGGGAAGCCGCGCATCGCCCTCCGGCGTGGCTTGCCAGGGCCTGCGGCTAGCGATCACAAAGCCCCACTCGCCAAAGCTCGGCACATTGGCGTGGTAGGGCACGGTGCGCAGTCCCACAGATTCAATCGTTTGAACGACGGTCCAGTAGCTTTTGCGCGCCACCAGCGGCGAGGTGCTTTGGATCACGGCATAGCCGCTTGCGCCCAGGCGGCTGTCGAGGATTCGGTAAAACGCATCCGTAAACAGTTTGCCCACGCTGTAATTGCTCGGGTCGGGGAAATCCACCACGATCACATCGAAGAAATCGGTGCCCTCCTGCAGCCACTTGAAGGCATCCGCGTTGACCACCTTCACGCGCGGATCAGCGAGTGAATTGCCATTCAAGCGTTTCAGCAAGGGCTCGCGGCTGAACAAATCTGTCATGGCCGCATCCAGCTCCACCAGCGTGACCGACTCCACGGTTTTGTACTTCAAAATTTCACGCACTGCCAAACCATCGCCACCGCCCAGCACCACCACCCGCTTTGGCGCCGCATGCGCGGCCATCACCGGATGCACCAGGGCCTCGTGATATCGGTATTCATCGCGCTCGGCGAATTGCAAGTTGCCATTCAAAAAAAGCCGCACGCCTTGGCGGTTGTGTGTCACAACTACACGCTGATAGGGCGACTGGTGCGCAAATACGATCTTGTCGGCATAAAAGCGCTCCTCCACCCAGCTGGTGAAGTGCTCTGCCCACAAAAACCCAGTGCCAAGCAGCGCAATCACACCGATCGCCGTTGCAATGTGCGCGTGGCGCCGCCGCACTTCAAAGCGGTACATCCAAAGCGCCCAAAAGGCTACCAGCGCATTGAGCAGCCCAAACAACAAGCCAGATCGAATCAAGCCCAATTGCGGCAGCAAAACCATGGGAAATGCCACGCTGATGGCCAACGCACCCAAATAGTCCACGGTAAGCACCTTGCTCACCAGGTCTTTGAATGTGTAATCGCGCTTCAAAAGCCGCATCACAATCGGAATCTCTAGCCCCACCAAAATGCCAATCAAGAGCACCATGGCATAGAGCACGATCCGAAACGGACCCGGTGCAAAAGCATGCGCTGCAAAGAGCAGCATCGGCATGAAGCCGCCAATCAAACCCACGAGCAGTTCGATGCGAAAAAACTGAGCTGCCAATTGCCGATCCAGCCAGCGCGAGGCATAGCTGCCGATGCCCATTGCAAACAAATAGGCCCCAATGATCGTGGAAAACTGAAGGACAGAGTCGCCCAGCAAGTAGCTCGCCAGCGCACCCGCTGCGAGCTCGTACAAGAGGCCGCAGGCGCTGACCACGAACACGCAGAACAGCAACACCAGCGGCCCCGCGCCCGGCTTGCGGGCAGGACCAGCCTCCAGGCTCAGCTCAGACACCGCACAACGGCCGATGGGGACTCAGATCGGCCAGTTTGGCTGAAAAATCACGCCATTGTCCACGCAAATTCATGTTTTGTTTCTACCAAGAACAAAGCGCACTCGCAGCGTGAGTGTGTGCTTACTCGCGCTCGCGCGTGCCCGCAAGGCGTCAGCCATGCACCGAGGCCGCCACGATGATCGAAATGCCAAGCGCCATGGCCGCCACAACCACGGCAAGCGCCATGTTGCGCTTTTCCACCAGCTCCTGCCACAAATCGTAAGGCGTGATTTTATCGATGATGACAAAGCTCAACCAAAAAACCACCACGCCAATCAAGGCAAACACAATGGAGCCAATGAATGCTCCGGGGCGTAACCATTCCATATGGATCTCCTAACAGAAAAG
>JAAFHN010000410.1 GCA_013298415.1 Comamonadaceae bacterium | reverse complement strand
ACCTTCTAGCAACACTTTGCGGATGCCGTGAATTTGTGGGCTGTGCGGGTCGTCTGCGGTTTCGCATTTGGCGTGGTGTTTGCGGTGTACGCCCACCCACTCTGCTGTGTTCATACCCGTGCCTACCCAGAGCCAGGCGCGGAAAAAATGCGCCACTGCGGGGTGCAAATCCATCGCGCGATGCGCTTGATGGCGGTGCAAATAGATGGTGACTGAGGCAATCGTGATGTGCGTGGTGATCAGCGTGAACAGGATCACTTGCCACCAAGCCAGGCCCGATAAACCGTTCGCAAGCCAGTCCACCATGCTGCCCACGAATACCGAATCTGCAAAACTCATAGGAAACCCTTAGGTTGAATGCGCAGTTTAGCCGCTTGTGGGCACAAAAGGCGCGAAATTTCTGACGGCAAAGTCGCTCAAAAGAGCGGTTTGGCGCACTTTCTTATTCACGCTGCCACACTGCCGCGAAGAAGCCATCGGTGCCGTGTTGGTGCGGCCAAAGGCGCAAAAAGCCCTCGCGGGTGAGGGCGTGGCCGTTGGGGTGGGCTTGCGGCAGCTTGAGACCCTCCAGCAGGTCGTTCGCATCGATCGGATTGAAAGCTGGGTGGGCCGCGCCAAAAGCCGCCGCCACGTCTTCGTTTTCTTGGCGAAGCAGGCTGCAAGTGGCGTAAATCAAGCGTCCGCCCGGTTTCACCAGCCGGGCTGCGCTTTGCAGGATGCTGGTTTGCTTGGCTTGCAGCTCAGCAAGGCCTGCTTCAGTTTGCCGCCACTTCAAATCGGGGTTGCGGCGCAGCGTGCCCATGCCAGAGCAAGGCGCATCCACCAGCACGCGGTCCATCTTGCCGGCCAAGCGCTTGATGCGTTCGTCGCGCTCATTGGCGATGGCAACCGGATGTACGTTGCTGAGGCCGCTGCGTGCGAGGCGCGGTTTGAGCGCGTCAAGGCGATGGGCCGACACGTCAAAGGCGTACAGCCGCCCCGTGTTGCGCATGGCCGCACCAATCGCCAGCGTTTTACCGCCAGCGCCCGCGCAGAAATCACCCACCATTTCGCCACGTTTGGCATCCAGCAGCAGGGCAAGCAGTTGCGAGCCTTCGTCTTGCACCTCCACTTCGCCTTCGTTGAAGGCTTCCAACTGCTGCAAAGACGGCCTGCCCTGAATGCGGATGCCCAGCGGCGAAAGCGGCGTTGCTACCGATTGCATAGCAACAAATGATGGAAGTTCTAGGACAGTCTCGCGTTTTTGCTTCAAACCGTTGACCCGCAAGTCCAGCGGGGCGGTTTGGAGCAGGTTTTGCGCGAGGGCCAGCATCCCAGCTTGGCCGCCAAGCTGCTCAGCCAGCCGATCTGCCAGCCAGCCGGGCAGGTTGTGGTGGTGAATGGGCAGCCACTCTTCCGGTTTGCTGGCTGTGCAGGCGGCGAGCCACTGCTGCTCATGCGGTGTGGTGGCACCTGCCACAAAGCTCGGCTCGGCTGCGCCGCCCAACTGCATGCCCAAGAGCGCCATGCGCCGCGCGGGCTCGCCTGAGCCGCTGCGGGCAAACCATTCAAAGCGCGGCTTGTAGCGCAGCACGGCGTAGGCCGTCTCAGCCAGGGTGTGGCGCTCGCGGGGGCCAAGGCGGGGCTTGGTATCGCGCAGGTAGCGCGAAACGATGGTATCTGCGGGGTGATCGAGCTTCAAAACGAGCTTGACAAGGGCTGCTGCGTGCTCAGCGAGGGCTTTGGGATGCATATATCGGCTATTTTAGCCCATCTGTCCTAGTATTTATTAGATGTAATGCTACAAAAAAAGTAGTGATCAAGCACTGCTTTTGGCCAACCATCGCTCCACCGCGCGGGGGTAGATCAGGTGCTCTTGCGTGAGCACGCGGGCTGCCAGGGTGTCGGCGGTGTCGCCGGGCAACACCGGCACCACTGCTTGCTCCCAAATCGGGCCGTGATCCAGCTCAGCTGTCACGCCATGCACGGTGGCTCCTGCGAACTTGCAGCCCGCATCGATGGCCCGCTGGTGCGTGTGCAAGCCGGGGAAGGCGGGCAAGAGCGAAGGATGGATGTTGAGCATGCGGCCTTCAAACTGACGCACGAAGCCCGGCGTGAGGATGCGCATGAAACCTGCGAGCAGCACCAGGCTGGGGTTGTGTCGGTGGATTTCGGCGGCGAGTGCTGCGTCAAACGCCTCTCGCGCTTCTTGCGGGCTGCGGCCAGCCGCAAAGGCTTTGTGGTCGACCACCGTTGTGGCGATGCCTTCGCTCGCCGCCCAGGCCAGGCCACTCGCGTTGGCCTTGTTGCTGATCACGGCTGCGATTTCGGCACCAAACCGCTCGGCCCAGCGGTTGCTGCGAGAAGTTTGAACCAAAGCCTTCATGTTCGAGCCGCCGCCCGAAATCAGAATCACAATCTTGCGCATCCTGAGATTGTCCCCGACCCCCATGCCCATAGATTTCGCCACCCAGCCCCTAGCAGCCACCGAAGCCCGCGTGCTCGGCACGCTCATGGAAAAAGCCCGCACCGTGCCCGACAGCTACCCCTTGAGCATCAATTCGCTCACGCTCGGCTGCAACCAAAAAACCAGCCGCGATCCAGTGATGAATTTGAGCGAGAGTCAGGTGCAAGATGCCGTGGACGCGCTGAAAAGCCGCCACCTCGTGTGGGAAGCCAGCGGCAGCCGCGTCACCCGCTACGAGCACAGTTTTGCCCGCACCGTGGGCGTGGGCGAGCAGCACAGCGTGATCCTCGGCCTTTTGATGCTGCGCGGCCCGCAAACCGCAGCCGAGCTGCGCGGCAATGCCGAGCGCTGGTACAAATTTGCCGATTCCGGCAGCGTGGAAGTGTTTTTGCAGGAGCTTGCTGAGCGCTCAGCCGAAAAAGGCGGCCCGCTGGCCGTGCTGATGCCCCGCGCACCGGGTGCAAAAGAACCGAGGTGGATGCATTTGCTGAGCGGCGAGCCACAAATGGCGGCGGCTGGGGAAGGGGTGGCAGTGGTGCAGGAGCTCAGCGTGGCCGAAACCTACCGCGCCCTGGCGCAACGCATCGAGGCGCTGGAGGCCACCGTTTCTGCTCAGCAGGCGGCTTTGAAGAAGCTTTCAGCAGAGTTGGGGGTGGAGTTGGAGGTCTGAGGGTGCCAATTCCGGCGCGACGAAGCCCAAAACCCGCTGTCTCAAACCAGACCGACAAAAAAGCACGCTCGTGCTAAAAAGCGGGTTCACCGAGCAAGCCTGGACAAGCCCCAAGGAGACCTGAACATGGATTTGAGTTTTACGCCCGAAGAGCAGGCGTTTCGCAGCGAAGTGCGGCAGTGGGTTGCCGCGAATTTGCCGAAGGAAATCGAGAGATCGGAAGAGCACACCG
>JAAFHN010000065.1 GCA_013298415.1 Comamonadaceae bacterium | reverse complement strand
AGCGCATGATGGCCGGGTTGCTTTTTTTGCCGGAAGAATCGCTCAAAGCTGGCAGCGCGATGCAGCTTGGCTTGGGCAGCGCAGCACTCACCAAGTTTTGCCACAAACGACTGCGCTGGCACACCACTGCGGTGGAAATCAACCCACAAGTGGTTTCTGCCTGCCGCCAGTGGTTCAAGCTGCCGCCCGACGATGAGCGGCTGAAGCTGGTGATGGCCGACGCGGCCAAGGCGATTGCCAAGGTGAGCAACGAAGTGGACTTGCTCCATGTGGATTTGTACGACCACGATGCCGCAGCGCCCGTGCTGGACAGCGAATCTTTCTACAAAGACTGTTTTGGCGCACTGGCCGACGGCGGCGTGATGGCCGTGAACCTGTTTGGCCGCTTAGCAGGTTTTGAGGAAAGCCTGGCTCGCATCACACGCGCCTTTGGGCCTGAGAGCGCAATTCGCGTCTTCAAACCCACGCGAGAAGGCAACCAAGTGGTGCTTGCTCAGCGCAGCCCGCCGGAACTCACAGCCGCCGATTTGCAAGCCCGCGCCGAACGCATCGAGGCCAAATTCAAACTGCCCGCGAAGAAGTGGCTGAAAAATCTGAAGCGCTGAAAAGGTCCGGCTCTGCTACCTTTTCAGCAGCATCAATCATTGATTTCACCTGGACAGAGGCTTGATTTGGCTTCAAATTTGCCTTCCAACCCGCTTTTTCAGCCTCTTTCCACTCGTCAAGCGGCATCAGGTTGCCCACCCTTACACCGAGCAGCCGAAGCGGCTTGTCAAGCGGCGCACGTTTTAAGGCCAAGCCCGCAGCCCGGCGAATCTGAGCGGCATCGGCGGTGTACACATCCAGGCTGTGGTCTCGCGTGGCGATTTTGAAATCCGGGTAGCGCAGCTTCACGCCAACTGTGCGACCCACATAGCCCTTGCGCTGCAAATCGCGCGCCACCGACTCACAAAGCTCCGTGAAGATTTCGCCCAATTCGGCCTTGTGGCGCACCGAGTGAAGATCGCGTTCAAACGTGGTCTCACGGCTCATGCTGACCGGCTCGCTCTCGGTTGAGATGGGCCGGTCATCGCGGCCCCAGGCCGCATCGTGCAGCCAGGCGCCGTAGCTCTTGCCGAAGTGCTCAAGCAGCCAGGCGCGCTCTTTGGCCGCGAGCTCGCCAATCGTGTGAATACCGTGGCCCGCCAACTTGGCCTCAGCTTTTGGCCCGATGCCATTGATCTTGCGGGCAGACAGCGGCCAGATTTTGGTTTGCACGTCTTCGGCGTACACCACCGAAATGCCGTTCGGCTTGTTGAATTCACTCGCCATTTTGGCGATCAGCTTGTTCGGTGCCACGCCGAGGGAGCAAGTGAGCCCCGTCGCTTCAAAGATCGTTTTTTGGATGAGGCGCGCCAACACGCGGCCACCCTCGCGCTGGCCGCCAGGCACATCGGTGAAGTCGATGTACACCTCGTCCACGCCCCTGTCTTCCATGAGCGGGGCAATCTCGGTCACGATGCTTTTGAACTGGCGCGAATACTTGCGGTATTGCTCAAAATCCACGGGCAGCAAAACCGCCTGCGGGCAAAGCTTGGCCGCCTTCATCACGCCCATGGCAGAGCCCACACCGAACGCCCGCGCCGCATAGGTGGCAGTGGTAATCACGCCTCGGCCCACATAGCTGGAAATGCGCGGAAAGGCATCCACCGCAATCTCGTGCGGCGCGCCCTCGCCTTGCGCTGCCGCAATCAGCTCTCGGGTGCGCGAGCCGCCCGCAATCACCACGGGCAAGCCCTTCAATTGCGGGTAGCGCAGCAGCTCCACCGATGCGTAAAACGCATCCATGTCGAGGTGGGCGATTCGGCGCAGCTTCTCAGTCACGCGCCCATGTTATCGCCGTGCCCACACGTGCGCCGCCCAAATGCCCAGCACGGTGAGCGCCACCCCCAGCATCACAAGCGCATTCAAGGGTTCGGCCAAAAAAACCACCCCGCCAATGGCCACCGCTGCGGGCACAGCCGCCCCTGTGCCCGCTGCAGTGGCCGCACCCAAGCGCTGGAGCACCACCAAAAACACCCAGTTGCCGCCAATCGCCGCAATCACGCCTTGCACCGGGATTTGCCAGGCAAGCGTGGCAAAGCTGGCACTCAGCAGCTTGGTCTCGGGCGTGAGCAGCCAGAGCGCGAGGGCAAATGGCGCATTCCAAAACGCGGCCAGTGCCACCATGTGAATCGGCGCAATCGGCACGCCCCGCAGCGCAATCATGTAGATCGCCCAGTTGAGCGACGCGATCAAAAAGAGCGCATCGCCAAAGAGCACAGCAGACGACAGCCTGCCCCACTGCCCGCCACCGCTGACCAAGGCCACGCCCACCAGCAACACGGACAAGGCCAGTACCGTTGAGCGATTGGGCTTTTCACCAAACTGCTGCCAAGCCAGCAGCGCCACGAAAATCGGCATGGTGCCCGGCACCAGCGCGCCCATGTGGGCCACCGGTGCGTACTTCGCGCCGTTGTAGCTGAAGAGGCCGTAAACCAGACCAGAAAACGCGATCAGCACGATGAGCCGCTCGGATGTGAGCTTGGGCGAGAGCTGGTCAACCACAGGCCAAAAGCCCCACTTGGCGAGCCAGGGCAGCATGATGATCGCGGGCACACCGTAGCGAATCAGCATCAAGTCTGCTGGCGAAAGCGAAGCGCTTGCGCCTGCCCGCGTGCTGAGTTGCCAAACCACGCCAATCAACACCGAGACAACCGCCGCACTCCAGCCGATCAAAGCGTTGCGCTGAGGATCTTCAGATGTATTCATTAGACTGTTAGTATATCTAAATGCCAAGAAGCTACGAACTCAAACAGCGCGCACAAGCCAGCGCTGAAACACGCGAACGCGTAGCACTTGCTGCGTGGGAGCTGCTTGCTGCATCCCCCGCCGACTTCAGCATGGATGCGCTGGCCGCTGCGGCGCAAGTGAGCCGCGCGACGCTTTTCAACTTGTTTGGCAGCAAATCGAAGGCGCTTGCGGCGGCTTTTCAGCAGTTTTCACATGCGCACCGCATGGACGACCTGAGCAAAGAACTCGCCGCCAAAACGCCTCAGCTCGCCACGCGGCGATTTGCCTCAGCCTTTGTGGGATTCTTTGCCGAGCACCAGGCGGTGCTCACGCGCGTTCGTGCGCACGCAGCACTGGATCCCGCCATTGGCGAAGTTGTGGCCGAACGAGAACTGCGCAGGCAAGCAGGCTTGAGGTACTTGTTGCAGCGGCACGCACAAGCCGCCACCATCGCCTTGCCCAAACGCAGCGAGGCCGAGTCGGTGTCTTGTTTGGCAGCCATGTGTACGTTTGAAGCAGTGCTGCCCTTGATTCACCAGCACGGCGAGGTGCGCGCAAAGCGCTTGTTGGCCCAGATGCTGCAACACCACATTGACGGGGTGCTCAGCACCCAATCCGGTTTTCACTGACGCCTACTTGGGCGCGCGGCTGGCCAGATAAATGCCTGGCAAGATGAGCGCCGCGCCGATCACGTGAAAGGCGTGCAGCCGCTCACCGAGCACCACCACACCGAGCAGCGCCGCATACAGCGGGCCGAGGTAGAGCGCGGTGGCCACTCGGGCCGCGCCCAAGTGCTTTTGCGCGTAAGAGTAGGCAAAGTAAGCGCCAGCGCCCGGAATCAACGCACTCGCCACAATGAGCCCCAGGGCCTTGAAGCCCCACACGTTGCCGGGCCCGTGCAGCGACTCCATGCCCAGCGGAATCAACATCACCATGCAACCGCCTAGAGCAGTGAGCGCAAGACGCGCCAGCGGCGAAAACGCGCTCGGCCAGCGCTTCATCAAAAGCGCGTAAGCTGCCCAGGCCAAGGCGCACAGCGCCACCCAAAAGTCGCCGGGATTGACCGTGACGCTGGCCAAGCTGCCCCATTGGCCTTTGAGCACGATGTGCAGCAGCCCCAACAATGCAATCGCCACGCCTGCCGCTTGCAGCCAGGCAAAGCGCTCTTTGAGCCATACCCAACTCAAAAGCACGATCAGCACCGGCGAGGCGGAGTAAATCAGCCCAATGTTGATGGCAGTGGTGCTGCGCGCACCGTGATACAGCCAGGCCCCGCAAACCCACATGCCAAGCGCGCCCAGCAGCAAAAAGTGCAAGGCCTCGGCACGAATCGCCGCGCGTTTGGCCAAAATTTCAGGCCAGCAAAAACACGCCAACACGCAGGCAGCGAGCCACCAGCGCCCAAAAGCCAAGGCGTGCGGCGCGAGCACTTCCGGCGCCCAACGCGCCACCAAATAATTCACCGCCCAGAGCGCCGGTGTGAAATACACAAGCACAGCAGCAATGCGCTGCGCGCGCTCGATCGAGGTTTCAGAGTTATTCAAAACTGATAGCAAGCAAGTGAATGAATACCTGGACAATGGGGCAATTTCAATTGATTGGGACCCTGCCTCAGATAGAAGCCCGTTCGCCCTGAGCTTGTCGAAGGGCATGCCAAGGGCTTCGACAAGCTCAGCCCGAACGGACAGGCTGGCACATCTGAGACATGGTTCTCATCAGGCGATTTCACTTCGAATTCCGCACTCAGGCCTGCATCAAAGGCTTTGGAACGGTGCTGGGCACCAAAATCTCGCGCCCTACGCGCTTCACGTCGGTGTGGCCGCAAAACGCCATCGTCAAATCCAGCTCTTTGTGGATGATCTCCAGCGCTTTGCTCACACCCTCTTCGCCCATCGCGCCCAAGCCGTGCAAGAAGGCGCGGCCAATGTAGGTGCCTTTCGCACCCAGCGCGAGCGCCTTGAGTACATCTTGGCCGCTGCGGATGCCGCCATCCATGTGAATTTCGATTTTGCTGCCCACATCTGCGGCGATTTCGCCGAGCGCATGAATCGAGCTCGGCGCGCCATCAAGCTGCCTGCCACCGTGGTTTGACACGATCAAGGCATCTGCACCGGAGTCCGCTGCCAGGCGCGCGTCTTCTACGTCTTGGATGCCCTTCAAAATCAGTTTGCCACCCCAGCGCTTTTTGATCCATTCCACATCGCCCCAGTTGAGTGCTGGGTCGAACTGCTTGGCTGTCCATTCGCCAAGCGAGGCCATGTTTTCCACGCCCTTCACGTGGCCCACGATGTTGCCAAAGTCGCGGCGCGGCGTGCGCAGCATGTTCATGCACCAGCGCGGCTTGGTCATCATGTTCAAGATGTTCGGCAGCGTGAGCTTGGGCGGCGCAGAAAGCCCGTTTTTGATGTCTTTGTGGCGCTGGCCGAGGATTTGCAAATCGAGCGTGAGCAAGAGCGCGGAGCAGTTCGCAGCCTTGGCGCGGTCAATCAAGGCTTCAATGAAAGCCCTGTCTTTCATCACGTAGAGCTGAAACCAAAACGGATGGCCACCCGTGTGCCGCGCCACATCTTCAATCGAGCAGATGCTCATCGTGGAGAGGGTGAAGGGCACACCAAACTTCTTGGCCGCCATCGCACCGTGCATCTCGCCATCGGCGTGTTGCATGCCGGTGAGCCCCGTGGGCGCAATGGCCACAGGCATGGCCACATCCTGCCCGATCATCTGTGTGCGTGTGCTGCGCCCTTCCATGTTCACCGCCACACGCTGGCGCAGCTTGATGGCTTGGAAGTCGCTTTCATTGGCGCGGTAGGTGCTCTCAGTCCAACTGCCCGAGCAGCAGTAGTCGTAAAACATCTTGGGCGTGCGCTGCTGGTGCAGCGCGCGCAAATCTTCAATGCATGTGATGGGCATGGGCATCGCGGGCTCCTAGATTGGGTTGACGCAGTGTAGGCAGCACCCAGCCGGGCTGACCATGAAATTCAAGCACGCAGCTTGAAATTGGCTCAGCGACCGACCGTTGAGGCGAACTCAACGCGCCTTGCCTCTGCAGCGTTCAACGCCCAGTGGCCGTCACGTTGCAGTTGACCACGAACTGAACCTGGCCGCCGTTGGGAAAAATCGGGAGCTTGACGCCGTTTACTGTGAGGTTGTCGATGGAGAGTTCATAGGGCGCGCTGCCAATGGGCGGGCAGCTTGCGCCTCCCGTGGCACCCGCGCAAACCACGCTGGTGCAAAGCAGTCCAGTGGTCGGCACATCGGTCAGAACTGCATTGTTAGCTGCCACGGGGCCGAGATTCGCGACGGTAACGGTGTACGAGGTGGTACTGCCCGCCACCAGGGCGGAGACAGCGTTGGTTTTGGAGACGGCGAAGGCTGTGGTCGGCTGAGTCACCGCTAACGTGGCCTGGGCGGTGGATGTGCTTGCGCCGGCATTGGTGCTGGACAAAAACGTGGTGACATTGGTGTAGGTGCCCGGCGACGCGCCCGAGACCTGCACTGACAGGGTGCAACTGGCTGCGGGCGGGATCTGCCCATTGTTCAGTCGGATGCCAATGTCGCCAACGGCAAGGCTTGTGTTCGCAGAGTTGTTGAGCACGCCTCCGCAGGAATTGGAGCTGAGGAGGTTCGCCAAGGTCATCTGCACCGGCGTGCTGGGAAACACATCGCTGAAGGCCGGATTGCCCAGCGTCACGGTGACCGCGTTGGGGTTAGAAAGCGTGAAGAGCAAAGTCGCGGTTTGCCCTGGATCGATCAGAGATGGCGTGAAAGACTTGGCAATCGCGGGTGGGATCAAGACGGTGAGCGTAGCGACGTTGGAGCCTGTGCCGACCGTGCCGGTTTCGTTGGACGACACGCCAGTGGTGGTGTTTAAAAAAGTGCCTGAGTTTGCGGCCGTGACGATGAAGATCACGTTGCAATTCGTGGCAGAGCCCACGCTCAGCGGCCCCAGCATCACTGTGGTGGCGCCATTGGACAGATTGACGCTTCCGGCCCCGCCGCAAGAGCCCGTCAGCGCCTGATTGCCGGCCACACTGAGGCCGCTGGGCAGCGTATCGGTGATCTGCATGCCCGTGAGGCCCCCCGGCACAGCCACCGCGCCATTGGGATTGGTGATGGTGAGCACCACCTGGGCCGTGCCACCCTGGGCGATGGAGGTGGGCGCAAAGGATTTGCTGATGGTGGGCTTGGCCACCACAGCAAGAATGGCGGTTGCCGTGCCAGCATTGGTCTCCGTGCCCACCGGCTTATTGAACACGGCGCTGCCCGCGGCAATGACATTTGTGTAGCCCCCGATGGCATTGGCCATCACGGGCACCCGAATGCTGCACTGTGAATTGGCGGGATAAACGCCGCCGTTCACGGTGATCGTGCGGGTGCCGATCGGTGCAGTCACGGTTGCGTTGGTGCAATCGGTGCTGGCCACTGCCGTCACCGTCACGCCCACCGGCAGCACATCGGTGAACGCAGGCGAAGTCCCCGTCAATTGCGTGTTGGTGGTGTTGAGCACCACGATGGTGAGGGTGGACGACTGGCCTGCAGAGATCACAGTCGGCGAAAAGCTCTTGCCGATCGTCATGGCGGAGCTGATCACGAGCGATTTCTGCGCGATGTTGCTGTTGGTAGCGCCCTGGGCGGACACCACCGCACCGGCGTTGATTTGGTTGTTGAAAGTGCCCGTGTCGTAGCCCACCACGTTGACCAAATAGTTGCATATGCCGTTGACGGGCACCGCCGCATTGCTGATGGCAAAAGTGTCTGAGCCCAATACAGCCGAGAAAGCACCCACGGTGCAACCAGCACCCGTCACTGACGCGTTGGGCGGATTGGAGATCACGAAGGCAGGGCTTCCGCCATTCGTCGGAAATACATCTACCAAACTCACGCCAGTCAGTGCCTGGTTGTTCACCCCATTGTTGGTGATGCTGAGGCTCAAGCGGGCGGCTTCTCCGCCTTTCACACTTTGGGGGCTGAAGTCTTTGTTGAGCACAAAATTAGGGGCCGTGCCGCCCGCTTGAACGGCTGCCGTGGCGGCCACGCGGTTGCTGAAGCCCTCGGCCGTGGTGACGCTGCCCACAGCAATGGTGTTGGTGGCCGAGTTCGAAACCAGCACGCTCAGCCGCACCAGGCAGTTGGTTGAGAGCCCGGTGATGGCGCCTCCGCTCAGCGTGATGCTGCTGCCGCCAGGCGATGCTGAGGCGGTGCCGCCGCAGTTGGTGAAGAGCGAGGTGGTGGTGGCGTTCACTACACCCGAAGGCAGCAGATCGGTCAGGCTTAGATTTGTGAGGTCTGGCGCACCGTTAGCCGTGCGCCGCGTGAGGGTGATGGTGAATTGCGCGGTGCTGTTCGGCACCACCACATTGGGCACAAAGGCTTTGGTCACGACCAGCGGGTCTTGTACCGTCAGTCGGCCCACGATGGCAAAGCTGTTGGTGCCCGCTGTCGAGCTGATGGTGCCTGCGGGCAGCGTGTTGTCGTAGTTGCCAGCCGCCATGGTTTCGGTGATTTTCACGGGCACGCTGATTTGGCAGCCCGTGCCTGCATTCAAGAAGCCGCCCGTCAAGGAAAAGCTCGTGGAAGTGAAACTGACAGCGCCAGAACAATTATTGGTGATCGCCGGCGAGGACAAAACCGTGACCGAACCAAGCGCGCTCATGGTGCGCAGGTTGTCGGTGAACTGCACGTTGGCAACACCACTCGCCGAGTTGTTGAAGAGCGTGATGACAAGGCTTGTGGTGCCGCCTGCGGATCGGGTTGCTGGCACAAAAGTCTTGGTGCCAGCCAGGTCGGCCGAGCCGACGAGCGGGATGTTGCCAGTGCCCTGGAAACCAGGTAGCCCGGCACCAAATGAGCTGTTGCCGATGTTGTTGAGGTAGGTACCCTCCGCCGTCAAGCGCACGGTCACTGTGACTCGGCACAGCCCTGCGGCAGCGCCGCTGGTGTTGTCTGAGGCCGGAATTTCCGCGTTGTTGATCCGAATGGAGCTGCTGCCGATGGTCAAAGCGCCGCCACCAGCGGTGGTGAAGTTGACACCCGGCCCGCAGGACGCGCTGGCACTGGGCGTGCCATTGATCGTGACAAAAGCGGGCAGGTTGTCGGTGACCACCGCGCCTGTGATGGTTTGCAAATTGCGGTTGAGCAAGTCAATGGTGAGCACGGAATCGGCGGGCACGACCAAGGTGGCCGGAGAAAAACCCTTGTTCACTTTGCCGCCGGTTTGCAGGCTCAAATTGCGACTCAGTGCGGGAGTAGGCGCACTCAGGCTGTTCGTGAAGTTGGCAGGAATGGCGTTGGTGACGTTGCCAGACACTGCGGAATTCAGATCACCCGCAACCACCGTGAACGTGATCGTGCAGGCCCCCGGGTTCGCTCCCGCACGGCCCGGCAGCGTGCCGCCCTGTATTCGAAAGCCACCGCTGTTGTCAACCAAGGTCGCGCCCAGGTTACTCAGCAAACTTCCGCCGCAAGTGCTCGAAATCCCCGCCACATTGGTCATAGAAATGCCCGTAGGCAGCGAGTCAACCACTGTAAACGTGGCGCTGGTCAAATTGGTGTTCGTGAACACCACCGTGAAGCTGGCTGTGCCGCCGCCGTGCACGAAGGCGGGGGTAACGGTTTTGCTCCCGCCAAAGGGTGACACGGGGTTGGTGTTCAGGGTGGCTGAGGCGGGGTCGTTGTTGGGGCCCTCACTAGAAGTCAGCGACCCTGCGGGGATGGAGTTGATCAGCGACTGATTGGGCGTGTAGTTGGTCACCGCAAACGTGACCGAGCAGGTGACGGGACTGCCTGCCGAGCCCGGCGGAACGACGCCATTGACGAGACGGATCGTGGTGTCACCAGCCACCACGGGGCTACCCGATGCGTTCGTGACCGTGCCTTGGCAGCTGTTGGTCAGCGGCGGCCCGAGGAGGACAATCCCAGCGGGCAGATCGTCTGCGAGGTTGGTGTTGGTCGCGGTCGCAGCCACGTTGTTGGTGATGATGAGGCCAAGCGTCGACGTGCCGCCTGCATCAATCGTGGTTGGTGAAAAATTCTTGTTCACCAACATTTCTGCGTGAGCGACGGGCAGCGTCGTCCACACGGCGAGCAAGCACATGCCCAGCCAAGCCCACGCTGCGCCACAGCGGCATCCGACTCCAAGCGCTCCCCAAAAAAATTTCGACACCTGAGTTCGTGCAAGTGATTGTCCCCCTGGGGTTTTACCTTGCGAGCCTGTCAGCATGCCTTCGGATTTGCAGTCGCACCTGCTCGGGCGCCGTGCCGCCGTGGGTTTTTCGGGCAGCAACGGAGGCTTCCAAGCTGATGGCCTCAAACACGTCTATTCCGATGCGTTTGTCGAAGGCCTGGAGCTTTTCTAAGCTGAGCTCGGTCAAGTCTTTGCCTTCGGTGGACGCCATGCGCACGGCGTGCGCCACGATCTCATGGGCATCCCT
>JAAFHN010000320.1 GCA_013298415.1 Comamonadaceae bacterium | reverse complement strand
CGCATCCACCGCGCAGCCCACCGAGCAGTGGCCGCAGACGGTGCGCTTGACTTCCACTTTGCCCGAGCCATCGCTGATGGCCTTGCCTTCGGCTTTGGCTTTCTTGACCAGCGTGAGCTGCGAGGCTGCAAGCCCCACGCCAACGCCTAAGCCCGAGCGGCGCAAAAAGCTGCGGCGATCCAACGCGCCGATGCGATTTGACAGGCCGCGCTGCAAGCTGGAGATGAGGCGACCACCGCCGTGAGCGGGGTGGGCGGATGAGGTTTTGGTGAGCAACATGGTGTGGCTTCCTCGCGGTTCAGACCAAGGTGGTGGCGTAGTAATGCAGGTTGTGCGGCGTGACGCGGTAGCCGCCGCCTTTTTCAGGCGCGGTCTGCACCGTGGGGCTGGCAGGCGCAGGCAAGGATGAGCGGCTTGCGACTGCGAGGGCGGCAGCCCCGGCAGCCACAGCGCTGGCGCCGAAAAGCATGCTGCGGCGCGAAGCCACGGCAGCATCGCTGCGTGGCGGCTGCGCGGCCACGGCGCGAGCCTGTTCTGTGTTGTTCATTTCAGTCTCCTGCGGGTCTGCCGGGTCGAAGCACGCACCTAAACGGTGCCTCGACCTCAGGTTTGCGAAAATGCGCACGCCTGTTTTGCATACAAATTTGAGTGTAGGCATGCGGACTGACAGGCGCAATGCGAATCCCGACTGAATTGCTTGGAAAACGACTGGGGTTTTCCCGATTTCTGGGGCTGCCTGGCGAGGTTCGGGTCAGGCTTGTTCCTCAAGCGTCAATTGCCGCATTTGTCGCGGCGCGACGGGACTGGTTGCGCGCCCGTTCAGCTTCCTGCTCAGGTTCCTGGTCAAATTCCCGGCTACTCGCCCAGCAGATCAAAGGCTTGCGTTTCCACTTCAGCGAAGGCCAAAGTGAACTGCGCTGCGGCTTTGTAGAACTGGCTTGAAGGGTGGGCAGCCACGGCCTCGCAAGCGCGGGTGAGCCAAGGCTGCAGGTGCGCGGCGAAAAATTTTTGCTGTTGCGCGAGGTTCGACACACTCACATCATCGCCTGCGATCAGGTAGCGCATCACCTCGAAGCCGTAGGCCATGTGGTCTTCGGTGTCGCTCATTGCTTCGCTTTTGCCGAGGCCCAGCGCGGCCAAATCGGTGCGCAGTTTGGCCACCGGTTTTTCGTTCAAAAAACCCGTGAGGTAGTGCGAGCCATAAAGATACACCTCGGGCTTGCCCACGCCGCCAAAAAGCGCATCGAACTCGGCCGCAATGGCGCCATCGCTCATGCTGCGCGCGGCATGCACCAGATCGCGCCAGCTCGATTCCAAGTAACCCCCCTGGGAAGGCGCCTCCGTAGCCGCCACGCGCAACTGAGAAAGCAGCTCAGGCGTTGGGGCCGTGTAATAAAGCTGCGAGAGCAAACCATAAACCTCCGCACGGGCGATTTCTTCGTCAAGCGCGGAGGTGGAGGGGGGTTGGGCGTTCATGGGGTGTTTGGGGCAGTTTTCACAGGAGAGCAGGAGGTGAGGAAAGCAGAGAAAAGGGTCTTGACAGGCAGCAAGTACAAAACCTTTCGGCTGTTCTTCCTGATCTCTTGATCTCCTGTAAAAATTTCTCCCAACCCTTCAACGATCCGTGATCTTGGCTTCGTTTTCGGCGCTGTAGAGGTCGATCACTCGGCAATCCATGCACATTTTCAGGCGCTCGGCTGCTGAGCCTTGGAACATGCTGTGGCTTGCGAGTTTGCCGATCATGGCCTCAATGGCTTTTAGAGTACCGAAGGGCTTTTGGCAGCGGATGCAACGATAGGGCTGCATTTCGTTGAGCACGCGAGGCAGCTTGCGTTCGGCGCTCAAGTTGAGCTGAGGCACAAGCGTGATGGCGCTCTCGGGGCAGGTTTGCTCGCAGAGACCGCACTGCACGCAGTTTTTCTCGGTGAAATTGAGCTGCGGCAGAGCTTGGCCGTCGCTGAGTGCGCTCGCTGGGCAGGCGTTGATGCAGCTCAGGCACATGGTGCAGCGGTCTTTGTTGACGGCGATGGCACCCAGCGGCGAGGCTCGGGGCAGAGGGATGGCAAGGGGCGGCGGGGCTTGGCGCAGGGCTGGCGCGTGGGCCAGCAAATGCTCGATCACCCGATCCAGCTGGCCGCGCTTGCTGCTGGTGGGTGCAAAAGTGGCTGCTGGAGGGTATTCGGATGCGTTCTTTAAGCTTTTTCCTAGCTCTGTCTTAGTATTTATTGCATCTAATGCTGCGATATTCATAGCGTCAGACTGGGCCAGCGAAAACACCGTTTCACCTGCGGCGTAGCCCAAACCCCGCACCAGCTCTTGCGCCACTTGCAACTGCTCGCTCAAGCCTTGCAGGTATTGCGGCGCTTCTTCTTGGGTGGTGAGCACGGTGACGCGACGCGCGCCGTAGGCAAAGGCTGAGAGCCACAGCTCAAGCCCCACGCTTGCCGTGTGCCAAAGCCCCAGTGGCAGCAAGTTGGAGGCAGGGCCAGCCACCGTTTGCCCCGTGGCCCGACGCGAGCGCATGGCAGCCTCGCCCCATTGCCGCAGCGCTGTTTCGCCTGCTTGCTGGCTGTGCAGCAGCAAGTGGGGGGCTTGGCCGCCCGCTGCGGTGTAGGTTTGCACCAAGGTTTTGATGCGCGTGCCGGTATCGGCTGCGCTTGGGTACTGGTAAGCAATAGCCCCTGTGGGGCATACGGTGGTGCAGGCCCCGCATCCCACGCAAAGGTTGGGGTCGACGGCGATGCGTTGGTGTTTGAGCTCGCTGCGAATCGCTTTGGCCGAGCACACATCGATGCAGGCGGTGCAGCCCGCTTTGTCGTTTCGGCTGTGGGCGCAGATTTTTTGTGTGTAGTTGAAAAACTTCGGCTTTTGGAATTCGCCAATCCAGCTGACGAGCTGCATCGCGGCATCGGCGGGCAGTAAGGGCTGGATCGGTGAAAGCGGCACATGCAAGTAGCCGAGCGGTTTGGCGTGTTGTGCGAAGGCTGGCTCGGCGCGCAAATCCAGCACCATGTCAAAGCGCTGGGTGCTGCTTTGGGGTGCGCGGTCAAAGTCAATCGCCATCGCATCGCCGCAGGCCACCACGCAGGCGCGGTGGCTTTTGCATTTGCCCATGTCGATCTGAAAATCTGCGCCAATGGCGGCTTCAGGGCAAGCGGCCACGCAAGCATTGCAGCGGGTACACAAATCCAAATCAATGGGATTGCCAGTTTCGATTTCGGCTTCAAACGCGCCGAGGTAGCCTTTGAGGCGCACCAACTTGCCCGAGAGCACAGGCACGTCGCGCTCCTTGCTCTTCACACCCGCGCCGCCAGCGCTTGCAGCCAGCAGCACGGCGGGCTGAAGCTCTTCGCCAGAAGCTGCAAGCGCCGCAATCGCTGCTTGCGCATCGCCCAAGCTGCCGATGATGAGCAATTCACCTGCGCTTTGGTACTTCACTTGCGCCACCGGCTCGGGATCGGGCAGCATGGCTTGCGCGATCAGCGCGGCAATTTTGGGTGTGGCGGCAGCGCCGTCTTTGCTCCAGCCGCCGCTCTCGCGGATGTTCACAAATCGAATCGGCGCTGCGACTCCTGCCTTGGCACCTTCAGTTTGCGCCGCAAGCTCGCCGAACAAGGCGCGCTCTTGCGTGCAGGCCACCAGCACGTCGTCGCTGGCTTTGATGGCTTGCTGAAAGGCAGGCGCTTCGGCGCGGCACAGCGTTTTGAAGATGCCCGCAGGTGTGTTCGGCTTAGAGCGGCTTGCGCTCGGCAGGGATTGGCCCAGCGCTGCGTCCAAGGCCTGCGGATTCAGCGGCATTGTCGCGTTGCAATTGCAAATCAGGCAGGTGGTCGTCATGCGCTTGTGTCTCGGGGGCAGCTTCTAGGGCGGGTTCCAGGGCGGATGGCTGCGCGTCGCTCGAATGTGCCACAGGCGCGTTGGCCTCGGGGCTGACAGGCGGCTCGGGTTTGTCCTGGGGTGGCGCTGTGGGTTCGGCCAGGGGTTCGCCCGCGTGTTCGCCCGTGGGTTCGCCCCCGAGTTCGTCTGGGGAGGCGGCTGCGGGCTTGTCTTTGTCTTCTTCGTCGTCAAAGATTTTCAACAAATGC
>JAAFHN010000637.1 GCA_013298415.1 Comamonadaceae bacterium | reverse complement strand
AGAGGCCAAGGCCAAGTTCAAGCTCGCCACAGCCTTCCAATTCCTCTACCCCGGCAGCCCCGCTGTGTACTACGGCGATGAAGTGGGCGTGACCGGTGGCGACGACCCCTACAACCGCGCCACCTACCCCTGGGCCGACCTGGGCGGCCAGCCCGATACCGAGCTGCTCGCTGAATTCCAGCGCTTGGCCAAGCTGCGCGCGCAGCACGCCGTGCTGCGCCAAGGCGAGCTGCTGGCCCCCGTGTACGCCGATGCCAGCACGCTGGTGCTCGCGCGCCGCCTGCCGCCCGCGCTTGCGGCCAAGCAGCCTGCGCAAGCCACGCATGTGCTGATCGCGCTGAACAACGGCAGCGCCGCACGCAGCCTCACGGTCAACTTGCCGCCTGAGCTGGCTGGCGCTTTCGGCAAGGCCGCCGTTCAGCTCGAACTGCAAGCCAGGGCCGCGAGCACGCTCCTTTCCGCCGCCAAGCGGTAGTTTTGGCGCGGTTGCGGCACTTTCAGCGTGGTTTTTGCGTGATCTATCACCTCTGTCCAGATATTCATTGCATCCGACGCTATCAAAAGAGTAGTATTCGGTCAACGGCGCTTCGCTGAGCCGCGTTAGCAACTTGGCGAGGGTTGAAAATACGGCCCTTCGCGCCATCTTTTGAGGCCATCCCTCCGCTTTCCACTTCGCTCTGCCGCCCTGCCATGAACATGCTCTACGACTCCGAATCCTTTGTGGTGGTGCATTTCCAATCGGAAATGCCCAGCGAAGGCTTGGTGTGGGGTGGCCCGGTCAGCAGCAGCATCGTGGTGGATGGCAGCAAACCCGCAATGCCGAGCGCAGCCGAGCCGATGGCGGAGACTGGGGAGTCGAAGCCGCGCATGGCGCGTAACGGCTTTGAGATCGTGGACAAGCGCTCAGGCCGCGAAATCTACCTGGATGGCTCTTGGGCCGAAATGTTTCAGCAGCAAATCACCGCTTGGCAGCAAAACACGCCCACGCAGGAAGAGGTGGAAGACACGCTGGACCGCTACGCGTCGCTAGCGCAACAGCCCGTCACGGTTCACTGAGTCTTCGCGCTGTCTGCCGAAGCCGCCTCGATGGCGGCTTTTTCAATGGCGCGCTCGGCATATTTGTTGAAGCGCCAGGCGCTGTGCTCCATCGTGATGCGCCGCCAAGTGCCGCGTTTTTCTGCGGGGCTCATTTCAGGCCAGAATTGCACTTCGTCGAACGTGCGCCCGCAGCCTTTGCACATGTCGTCGCCTTGGCTGGTGGAGCAAATCGCGATGCAAGGCGCATCGGTGGTGGTGTCGTACCAGGCCTTCCAAGCGGCATAGGCTTTGGCGGGAAAGCTGAATTCGTCAGCCTCCACCTCTTTGTAAAACACCATCAAGCCATACACCTCGCCGAGTGCCCGCAGCTCTGGCGCGAGCTGCACGCCATCGGGAGATGGCGAACGCGCGCGCCAAAAGTTGATCGCGCTTTCGATGTCGGTGATGTGTATGCCTGCCATTTGTCTTCCATTCCTAAGCCACCCCTGTCGTCGTTGCGATGTCTTGCCGTGCTGGAGCACTGTCTGCGACACCGCGCCTAGACAGAAGTGGCTTAGAAATGGAATCCGGCTCGCGTGCGGACTCAAAAGCAAAAGGGGCTGCGATTGTCGCAGCCCCTTTGCAGTTTGTGCTCAGCGGATCAAACTTTGGTTTCGGCTTCCTTCGGCGAGGTTTTCACGCTCACGATCATGGTGATGGCGAGTGTGAGCACCACGAAGCCCAAGCTCCACACCACGGGGATCTTGTAGATGTCGATCAGGCACATCTTGATGCCAATGAAGACCAGCACCACAGCCAGGCCGTAGTTCAGCAGATGGAACTTGGCAGCCACCGCTGCGAGCAAAAAGTACATCGCGCGCAAGCCCAGGATGGCAAACACATTACTGGTTAGCACGATGAAGGGGTCTTTCGTGATGGCAAAAATGGCGGGGATCGAGTCCACGGCAAAGATCACGTCCGTCAAACCCACCAAACAGATCACGAGGAACAAGGGGGTCGCGATCCGCTTGCCGTTTTCTACCGTGAAGAATTTTTCGCCGTCGTAGTTTTTGGCAACTGGCATCACCTTCTTCAAAAGCTTGAG
>JAAFHN010000302.1 GCA_013298415.1 Comamonadaceae bacterium | reverse complement strand
GTTGGCATCCACTGCGCGCAGCCAGTCTTCGCGCCGCCAATCGCGGAAGTCGCCTGGTGGGGGTCCGCCCGCGTTGGTCACCACGATGTCGAAGTCGCGTCGCTCTTGAAACACCGCCTGTCGGCCTGCTTCCGTGGTGATGTCGGCCGCCACGGTGACAACCCTCGCCCTCTGCGGCTCTTCGTCGCCGCCGAAGTGGCTGGCGGCGTCTTGGCGCGTGAGCTGAGCCGCTTCAATCGCCACTGCGGCGGCTTCCAAGGCATCGGCACCGCGCGCCACCATCACGAGATTCGCGCCTTCTGCTGCGAGCGCTTGCGCGCAGCCCAGACCCAAGCCCTTGCTGGCACCACACACCAAGGCCCACTTGCCCGAGATTCCGAGATCCATCACGTTTCCTTCTTTTGGGGTGTTTGCCCGGCCGCGCTGCGCGACACCGCAAACACACCGAACAATACCAGCACGGTGCCTGCAATCACCCAAGCGGTGAGCGGCTCACCCAAGAGCCACACGCCCATCAGCACGGTGGAAAGCGGCCCCACCATGCCCGCCTGCGCCGCGAGGCCAGAGCCCACGCGCTCGATCGCCATCATCACGAGCAGCACAGGCAAGGCAGTACACAGCACCGCGTTGGCCACACTCAGCCAAATCACTTCAGGCGCAACTGCGGCTGCCGACAGAGGCCGCAGCAGCAAAAACTGCGCGATGCACAGCAAACAAGCCACCGATGTCGCCAAGCCCACCAAACGCAATGATCCCAGGCGCTTCACGTATTCGCCGCTGTAGAGCAAGTAAAAGGCGTAACTCAATGCACTGCCAAACACGAGTGCAGCGCCCAGCACCACATCGCGGCCTTCAAGCCTCGCTTCGTGGCCAAACACCACCACCACGCCCAAGTAGCTCAAACCCATGCCGATGGCTTGCTGGCGCGTGATGCGCTTTTTCAGCAGCAGCCAGCCCAAGATGAGCACGAGCGTGGGATTCAAATACAGGATCAGCCGCTCTAGGCTTGCGGTGATGTATTGCAGGCCAGCGAAATCCAAGAAACTGGCCAAGTAGTAGCCGCTGAAGCCCAGGCCGAGCACCGCCCACTTGTCGCGCCGCGTGAGCTTTTGCACGGCTTGCCCCGCGCGCGGCCGCGACGCCCACCAGGCCATTGCCAAAAACATCGGCAGCGCAAACAGCATGCGGTACATGATGAGCGTGACTGCGTCCACGCCATAGCGGTAGGCCAGCTTCACGATGATGGCTTTGCCGCTGAACGCAATCGCGCCGGCAATTGCCATCAGCATGCCTGTGCTGTGCGGACTCACGTGGGCGCACTCACATCAGCAACTGACCTCACCAACCAGCGGCCAAGCCATCTCTGCGCGGATCGCTGGCCGCCACGTAACCGGCGGTCTTCGGATCGCCCAGGCGCCAAATGAATTGGCCAGCGCCGAAATCTTGGTAGCTGTCGTTGATCACTTCGAGCTGGTGGCCGCGGTCTTTCAAACCTTGTGCCACTGCGGCAGGCATGTTGGCCTCTACGTTCAATTCCAGGCCTTGGTTGAAGCGCCAGCGGGGCGCATCGCACGCGGCCTGCGGGTTTTGGCCGAAATCGAGCATGCGCACCAAGGTTTGCACATGGCCTTGCGGTTGCATGTTGGCACCCATCACGCCAAAGCTCATCACGGGCTGGCCTGCCTTCGTGAGGAAAGCAGGGATGATGGTGTGGAAGGGGCGCTTGCCCGGAGCCACCACATTGGGGCTTGCCGGGTCGAGGCTGAACGCGTGGCCACGGTTTTGGAGACTTATCCCAAAGCTCGGCTCCACGCAGCCTGAGCCAAAGCCCATGTAGTTGCTTTGGATGAAGCTGACCATCATGCCGTTTTCATCAGCTGCGGTGAGGTACACCGTGCCGCCCTTGGCGAAGTTGCCTGGCCCAAAGGATTGCGCCTTGTTCATGCGGATGAGTTTTGCACGGCCTTTGATGTAGTCGGCATCCAGCATTTGGGCGGGAGTGATCGCCATCGACGAAGGCTCGGCCACGTACTTGTACACATCGGCAAACGCGAGTTTGATCGCCTCGATTTGCAGGTGTTGACTGTTCACCGAGTCGAGCCCTAGGGCTTTCAAATCGAAGCGCTCCAAAATGGCCAGCGCGATCAGCGCCGTGATGCCTTGTCCATTCGGGCCGATCTCGTGCAGCTCATGGCCGTGGTACTTTTGCGAAACGGGTGTTACCCATTCCGGCTGGTAGCGCTCGAAATCGCTGGCTTTCAGCGATCCGCCGTGAGCGGTTGAGAATTTCTCGATCGCTTGGGCAATCTCTCCGCCGTAGAACGCGACCCCGCGCGTGGCAGCGATTTTTTTCAACGCCGCCGCAGCGCCTGGAAACTTGAACAACTCGCCCACTTCTGGCGCGCGGCCATGGGGCAAAAAGCTGTGGGCGTAACCCGGTTGGTCTTTCAGCAAAGGCGCGGCGGCTGCCCACTTGCCTTGCACCACAGGCGGCACCGCATAGCCGCGCTCGGCGATCTCCATCGCCGGGGCCAACACATCGGCCAGTGGCAGCTTGCCAAAGCGCTTGTTCATCGCCACCCAGGCCGACACTGCACCTGGCACGGTGATGGAGTCGATGCCGCGCACTGGCGGGGATTTGGCGTCCGCCGCGTATTTCTTCTGAAAGTAGCCAGGCGTCCAGGCTGCGGGGGCTTTGCCAGAAGCGTTGAGGCCGTGGAGTTGCTTGCCATCCCAAAGGATGCAAAAGGCATCTGATCCGAGGCCATTGCTCACCGGCTCCACCACCGTGAGCGTGGCTGCGGCGGCTACGGCTGCATCTGCGGCGCTGCCGCCTTGGCGCAACACGGCCAGGCCTGCTTGCGCGGCGAGCGGGTGCGAGGTGGCGCACACGTTGCGGGCAAACACCGGAATGCGCGCAGACGGGTACGGATTGGTGTAGTCAAAGCTCATGGCGAATTATGTGCATTTCGTATCATCCGAAGATGTCTGATACTGCCTTGCTTGTGGAAGTGTTGAAAACCGAGCTGAAGGCCGCAGGCATCACGTATGCCGAGGTGGCCACGCACTTGGAGATGAGCGAATCCAGTGTGAAGCGCATGTTCAGCCAAAAGGAGATGCCGCTTTCTCGGGTGGACGACGTGTGCCGCTTGCTGGGCACCGATTTCGCCAGTATCGTGAAAGATGTGCTGGAACGCGCACCGCAACTCACTGAGCTCACCTACGAGCAAGAGCATGCGATGGTGAAAGACCCTTTGCTGCTGCTCGTTGCGATCTGCGTGATGAGCTACTGGCGCTTCGAGCAGATTGTGGAAACCTACAAAATCAGCGACGCAGAATGCATTTCGCGCTTGGTGGCGCTCGACAAGCTGAGCGTCATCGATCTGCGCCCGCTCAACCGCTATTCGCTGAAAGTGGCCAAAACCTTTCGCTGGCGCTCAGACGGCCCGATTCGCCAATACTTCATGCAGCATGTGGTGCCGGAGTACTTTGGTGGCCGCTTCGATCACGATGGCGAAACCTTGCTGATGGTGCACGGCAACATCAACAAAGCCGCTGCGCCGGGGTTTGTGGAGCGGCTCACGCGTTTGGGCCACGATTTCGGCCAGCAGCACCTGGCCGATCAAAAAATCGATCCAGAGCATCGCGACGGCTTCACCCTCGTCATGGGCTTTCGCCGCTGGGAGTTTTCGGCGTTTTCTGCGCTGCGCAGGCAGCCCAGGCCGCCAGGTTTGACGAAAACACTGCACAAGAGTTGAGAGGACAGTCTCGACTTGAGGGGACGGCCCCGCCCAGAGTCGCGCTGGCTCTTTGCTGGGCTGTTCAGGGTCGCTTGAGTGCTGCCAATGCGGCAAATGCGTTTCTGGGTGCGTCGGTGCTGGGCGGCAGGGCTGGCTCTGGCGGCGCAATCACTTTTTCCGGGCACACCGCGTGAGTCACCGACATCGGCAGCGCCATCAGCAGCTCGTCTTCCAAAAGCGCGAGGAAGTCAAAGTCTCTGCTGCTGACCAGCACGTCGAAATCCTCGGCCTCCTCATCCAGCGCAGCGGCTTGGCTTTCGCTGCCCACGAAGCGAAAGCGCCGCTCAATCGCCAGCGGCCACTCGACGGGCTGCAGACAGCGCTGGCATTGCATCGGCAAGTTCACCTGAGCGCTCAAAGCCACCCACACCTCCTTTGCCCCAGCGCCGCCGATGATGGCCTGCGTGGAACCCGCCAAAAACCAGCGGACGGTCGGATTTGAAGCGTTTTCACCGCTCTGTCCAGGTATTTGTTCACT
>JAAFHN010000346.1 GCA_013298415.1 Comamonadaceae bacterium | reverse complement strand
AAAGAGCAAAGGCCCTTCTGGCCGCCTGAGCACACGCCACAGCGATTTCGGCAGCTTTGACCACGGCGCGCAGTACTTCACCGTGCGCGACAAGCGCTTTGCGCTCGCCATCAACGCCACCACGCCCGAAGGCATGGTGCTGCCCTGGAGCGCGAGCGACAGCCGCGCCAAAGACGCGCGCTATGTGGCCGTGCCTGGCATGAGCGCGCTGGTCAAACATTGGGCGCAGCCGCTTGGCGCGCATGTGCTTTCGCAGCACACCGTGAACAAAATTACCGAACACTCCCACGGCGGCTGGGACATCGCTTGCGAAGAAGGCTCAGGCCCCTGGCATGTGGATGCGGTGCTGCTGGCCCTGCCCAATGTGCAAGCCGCCACGCTTTTGTCAGCTGCGCACGAAGGCTTTGCTAAGGCAGCAAAAACCGTGGAAGTGGCACCTTGCTGGACGCTCATGCTCGCATTTCCCAATGCAGGAGCCGCTGGTGCTTTGGGCCCGAGCTGGCACAGCGCCAGGCCCGATCACGCCCGAATCGCTTGGGTGTCGCGCGAGGCCAGCAAACCTGGGCGCGGCCCCGTGGAGCGCTGGACGGTGCAGGCCACGCCGGCCTGGAGCCAAGAGCATTTGGAAGACGACGCAGCCACCGTGCGCGAAAAGCTGCTGAAAGCCTTCGCCGAAGTCACCGGCATCCGCGTGGCCCCCGTGCATGCCGAAGTTCACCGCTGGCGCTATGCCAAAACCCAAAAGCCGCTCGGCCAAACCCACTTGTGGGATGCGGAAGCGCAGCTCGCCGTCTGCGGAGATTGGTGCCTCGGCCACCGCGTGGAAGATGCCTTTGTCAGCGGTTTGAGCGCCGCTTTGGCGCTTTGCAAGGCGTTTTCGGGAAAGAAGTAGTTTGATCAGGACCATGCCTCAGATGCGCCAACCCGTCCGTTCGGGCTGAGCCTGTCGAAGCCCCTGGCGATGCCCTTCGACCAAGCTCAGGGCGAACGGATTTCTTTGTGAGGCATGGTGCTAATCAGGAGAAGTAGAGCTCTGTCCTGGTATTTACGTGATCTGATGCTACCAAACATGTACCATTTTCAGATTGCAGCTGAAAAGGTGTCGCAGGCTTTCAAGCTGCCGCTGCGAAAGCCCGTATCAAACCATCTCTGTCGCTGAGCACTGGTGCCGTGGGTGAAGCTATCGGGCACGACAGCGCCGCCTTGGGCGCGTTGCAGGGCATCGTCGCCAATTTTGGCAGCGGCGTTCATGGCTTCTTCAATGTCACCGGCTTCCAAAAATTTGGTTTGCTTTTGCCGATGGTGCGCCCACACGCCAGCAAAGCAATCGGCCTGAAGTTCTAGGCGCACTGAGATCGCATTGCCCTCTTTTTGCGAGGCTCGCTTGCGCAACTGCTCCACTTTGGCCGAGATACCGAGCACGTTTTGCACATGGTGGCCCACTTCGTGCGCGATCACGTAGGCCTGGGCAAAGTCGCCGGGCGCGCCGAGTTGGCGGCGTAAAGTGTCGTAAAAGCCCAGATCGATGTACACCTTTTGGTCAGCCGGGCAATAAAAAGGTCCCATCGCACTTTGGCCCGAACCGCAGCCACCAGTGGGCGTGGTGCCGCGAAACAGCACCAGTTTGGGCTGCGGGTAGCTTTGGCCGTTGGCGCGAAAAATCTCGTTCCACACATCTTCGGTTTGCGCAAGTACGGTGCGCACGAAGGCAGTTTGGGGATCTGCCGACGGCGTTTTGCCCAGAGGCGGCGCAGTTTGGGCGGTGGGAGGCGAGGTCGGCACTCCACCATCCAAGAGGCCCAGCACCGTCATCGGATTGATGCCAAAAATCCAAGCTGCGACCAAGGCGATGACGATGCCGCCAATGCCCACCCCTCGGCCACCCACCCGCGGGCCGCTGCCCGCACCAGAGCCGGTACGCCGATCTTCTACATTCTCTGATTGACGCTCACCTTCCCACTTCATGGCGCTGCTCCTTCAAAGCCACGAGCTTGGCTGAAAGCCGCGCGGATCCCTGCGCTGCTGTCAATTTTTGCCAACAATTCAACGGAATTGCTCGGTTTGACGCTGTTTTCGCCACAGCTTCAGTTTAAGCTCGAAGGCTGCGCCCGAAGAGGGCGATCAAACGCAAAACAAGCTCCCAGGCAGGCAGGTCGTACAAGATGAGTTACTTTTTAATCACCCTATTGGTTTCGTTCGCAGTGGCCATTTGGATCATTGTCAGTGCCCGCGATGAGGACCATTGGGCGCTCGACACCAGCATCGGCCCGCAAAAAGTGCACACCACCGCAGTCCCAAGGGTCGGTGGCTTAGCCATTTTTGTCGCCATGGCGGCGGCGGTACTGGTCATGTGGTGGCAGGGACCGGGCTTGCTGCGGAACGCGGCAGCGCTCATGTTGTGCGCCACGCCAGCTTTTGCCGTTGGGCTGCTTGAAGACATGACCAAGCGGGTAAATCCTACAACGCGGCTGATCGCAATCTGCCTGTCAGCCATCATGGCATGGATCACGCTCGACGTGACCATCATGCGTGTGGGCGTGCCGATGATCGACGAATTGTTACGCCACAGTTGGCTTGCGGTGCCCCTGACGGTGTTTGCCGTGGCAGGCATTTCCAACTCCATCAACCTGATCGACGGCCTGCATGGGCTGGCGGTACTGACCTCTGCTTTGATCTTCACAGCCATCGGCATCGTGGCCTATGCCGTGGGAGACGAGCTGGTTTTGGGCCTGGCTTTGGCCGGCTGCGGCGCAGTTTTAGGGCTGTTTGCGCTGAACTATCCCCACGGCAGGATTTTCTTGGGCGATGGCGGGGCCTACTTCGTTGGCTTCATGCTGGCGCAGTGCGGCATCATGCTCTTCCAGCGCAACGCCGAGGTGTCTCCCTGGTTCGCCGTGCTCGCTTTGGCTTATCCTGCCACCGAAACGGTGTACTCCATGTACCGCAGGCGCTTCGTGAGAAAGTCGTCGCCGATGCACCCCGACCGATCGCACCTTCACTCCTTGATTTTCGGTCGGGTCGTTCCCCGCTTTGCAGCCGATGGAAGTATCGTCGATGGCGACGCGCGCAATGCGCGCACCTCGCCCTACCTGTGGGCTTTGACCATGCTCACGCTCGTGCCCGCAGTCGTGTTCTACGACAACGCCTTGGGGCTGATCGCATCTTTGTTCATTTTCGTCAGCGTTTACATCGCGATCTACGCCCGCTTGGTGCGATTCAAGCCAGTTCACTTGCCCTTCGGTCGAGCTCGCAAACTGGTGAGCTCGGCGGCGCGCTGACCCGCAAAGATTGCCCAGGCCACTGCAGCCGCGTTGGTAGTTAAGCCCTCGGCAAAGTCACGCCGCGCTGGCCCTGGTATTTGCCGCCACGATCCTTGTAGCTGGTTTCGCACACATCAGTGGCTTCAAAAAAGAGCACTTGGGCGCAGCCTTCGCCTGCGTAAATTCGAGCGGGCAAAGGCGTGGTGTTGCTGAACTCCAGCGTCACGTAGCCTTCCCATTCCGGCTCGAACGGGGTCACGTTCACGATGATGCCGCAGCGCGCGTAGGTGCTTTTGCCCAGGCAAACGGTGAGCACGTTGCGTGGGATGCGAAAGTACTCCACCGTGCGGGCGAGCGCGAAGCTGTTGGGCGGGATGATGCAGGAGTCGCCCTCAAAATCCACGAAGCTTTTTTCGTCGAAGTTTTTCGGGTCCACCACGGTGCTGTGGATGTTGGTGAACACCTTGAATTCCGGCGCGCAACGGATGTCGTAGCCGTAGCTCGATGTGCCGTAGCTGATCACGCGCTTGCCATCCACCTGACGCACTTGGCCCGGCTCGAAGGGCTCAATCATCCCGTGTTTTGCTAC
>JAAFHN010000606.1 GCA_013298415.1 Comamonadaceae bacterium | reverse complement strand
CTGGATGCCGGGCGGCTGGGCGCGCTCAGCGCAGCGCTTGCCGCGCTCGATGAATCCTTGCGCATCGTGCGGCAGCTGGCGGCCAGCGCGCCCCTGCCAATGGAGGTGCAAACCCAGTTGGCCCGATGCGACGCGCGCTTGCTCACCCAAGCCGAAACCTTTTGCGCCGCCGCCGAGCGCTACAACGAGTCTCGCGCCCAATTCCCCACCCTGATGGTGGCGCGGCTCTTTGGCCTGAGCGCCACGCAGCCCCTGCGCTCAACCCCCTCGCCAGACCCGAGCGCATCCGCCGCACTGCGGGCCGATGCATTCCCCCAAGCCGCAGTGGGTGATGAAAACACGCTGTTGACTCCGCCGCGCGACCACTAAACTTCGCACCACTGGCGTTTGGGCCAATTGTTTGTCGCGTCATTTCTATGCCGCGCTGCCGGTTTGTGGCGCAGTATGTTTTTTGTCGCGCCGTTTGTTGTTCGCGTCTTTCGCTGATGGAGACTTTGATGCATTCCAACTTGTTTCGCCCCGCGCTGTGCGCTGCGGCCTTTGCCGCCTGGGCTTGCGCGAGCGCGGCTTTGGCGCAAACCACCGCGCCAGCCCCAGCTCCGGCTGCTGCACCAGCAGCTGTTCCCGCCGCTGCCCCCACCCCGCCAGCCCCGCCAGCCGCGCAAGCGATGTATCTGCGCAGCTTGGCCGCCACCTGCGCCAATTGCCACGGCACCAACGGCAAAGCGCCCGAAGGCGCGGCCGTGCTGTCGCTGGCAGGCTTGGAAAAGGGCTACATCGTGGCCCAAATGGCGGCCTTCAAATCCGGCGCGCGGCCCGCAACCATCATGCACCAGCTCTCCAAAGGCTACAGCGATGCGCAAATCAATGCGATTGCCGAGTACTTTGCTGCCCAAAAACGCTAAGGAGACCTTGCCATGACGATTCTTCACACCTCCAAAACGTCTGAGCTGCAACGCCGCAGCTTCTTGGCTTCCGGCGCTGCCATGGGCCTTTTGGGCATCAGCGGCTGCGCCACCTCGGGCGGCGCGGGCAACGCGGCCACCATTCCCAGCAAAGCCCGCGTGCTCGTGATCGGCGGCGGCTACGGCGGAGCCACAGCTGCCAAATACGTGCGCATGCTCAGCGATAACAAAATCGACGTGGTGTTGATCGAGCCCAACGACAGTTTTGTGTCTTGCCCCATCTCCAACTTGGTGGTGGGCGGTTCCAAACAAATTGGCGACGTGACCGTGCCCTATACGGGATTGAGCGCGAACCACGGCGTGCGGGTCGTGAAAGACATGGCGGCCAGCATCGATACGGCCAAGAAAACCGTCACCCTGCGCGGCGGAGCCACCATTGGCTACGACAAACTCGTCGTTTCCCCCGGCATCGATTTGATGATGGCCAACATCGAGGGCCTGGCCCCAGCGCTTGCCAGCGGCCAAATCTTGCAAGCCTGGAAGGCAGGGCCTGAGACGGTTGCTTTGCGCAAGCAGCTCGAAGCCATGCCCGATGGCGGCACCTTCGCCATCACGATTCCCATGGCCCCTTACCGCTGCCCGCCTGGGCCGTATGAGCGTGCCTGCCAGGTGGCCTGGTATGTGAAAAATGCCAAGCCCAAGAGCAAGGTGCTGATCCTGGACGAAAACCAAGACGTGACTTCCAAAGCGGGCCTTTTCAAAGCCGTGTGGAACAACGCCTACAAAGGCATCGTGGAATACCGCCCGAACCACAAGGTGATGGCCGTAGATGCCAAGACCAACACCATCAAGTTTGAAGTGCAAGACGATGTGCGCGCCAATGTGCTCAACGTGCTGCCTCCGATGCGCGCAGGTGCAATCGCCCAGCAAGCGGGCCTGAGCAACATGGCCAATGGCCGCTGGGCTGGGGTGAATTACCAAACCTTTGAGAGCACGGCTGCCAAAGACGTGTTTGTGATCGGCGACAGCATCCAAATCGCACCGGCCATGCCCAAAAGCGGCCACATGGCCAACAGCCATGCCAAAGTGGCGGCGGCCGCCATCGTGGCGCAATTGAGCGATTGGCCGGTGAACCCCGCGCCGATGCTCACCAACACCTGCTACAGCTTTGTGGACGACAAGCTGGTGGTGCATGTGGCCAGCGTGCATGAATACGTGGCAGCGGAAAAAACCTTCAAAACCGTTGCAGGCTCAGGCGGCCTCAGCACCGCACCCAACGAGCTGGAAGGCATTTACGCGATGAACTGGGCCAAAGCCATTTGGGCCGACGCGCTCGCGTGAACGCGCCAGCAACTCACACCGCCCCCCAAGCTACTGCCA
>JAAFHN010000476.1 GCA_013298415.1 Comamonadaceae bacterium | reverse complement strand
CTGCGCAGAGGTGAGCGTGGCCAAAGACGGCGACATCACCGTTCACCGCATCGTGGCCGCAACCGACTGCGGCCACGCCGTGAACCCCCAGCAAATCGAAGCCCAAGTAGAAGGCTCGTTCGCCTACGGCCTCTCAGCCATGTATGCCGCCTGCACCGTGAAAGACGGCGCCATCGAGCAAACCAACCTCGCCCAATACCCCCCACTCGCCATGGCCAAAATGCCCAAAGTTGAGACCATCATCCTCACCAGCGGCGGCTTCTGGGGCGGCGTAGGCGAGCCCACGATTGCCGTAGCGATCCCGGCAGTGTTGAACGCGGTGTTTGCAGCGACCGGCAAGCGGGTGCGACAGCTTCCAGTGGATCAAGGCCTACTCAAAGCGTGACCGATGCCCACCGCCTCCGTTCGCTCTAACGTTGCCCCCTCCGTTCGCCCTGAGGCTACCCCCTCCGTTCGCCCTGAGCTTGTCGAAGGGGGCTGTTCCAGGCGTTCGCACGTGCCCCCTTCCGCTCGCCCTGATGCTTCGGTACCTCAGCACAGGGTACGTGCCGTATCGCAGGGCACCCGGCAATCCCCCGTTCGCCCTGACGCTACCTCTTCCGTTCGCCCTGAGCTTGTCGAAGGGGGCTGTTCCAAGCGTTCGCACACGCCCCCTTCCGCTCGCCCTGATGCTTCGGTACCTCAGCACAGGGTACGTGCCGTATCGAAGGGCATTCGCCAGCCCGGTCGAGTGCTGTTCTCAGCCCTCACCTGCCTCACCCTCGCGTCACCACTCCAAGCCCAAACCCCCGACCAAGCCTCCATCGAGCGCGGCAAAGCCCTGCTCCAAAACCGCCAAGCTACCCAGTGCCTGCTTTGCCACACCGCCCCCGTGCCCAACCCGCACCTGCAAGGCAACCTGGGCCCGAGCTTGGTGCGCATCGGCTCGAAATACACCGGCGAAGAGTTACGAGAAAGAATCGCCCATCCGCAACGGTTCAATCCCCAAACCATCATGCCGAGGTACGGGGAGGCGAGTCCCGCGGAACGGGTCGGATCGGGGTTTGTTGGGAAGCCAATTCTTTCGGAGGGGGAGCTGGGGGATTTGGTAGCGTTTTTGTTCGGATTGCGGTGAATTTGGCAACCGAGCTGTCGCAAAGCTTGTCCCGCCCCCGCGCCTACGGGTTCTTCGGCGGCGGCGCGGGCGTGCCGGGGCTGGGCGCTGGCTGGTAGCCTCCTTTTTCTGGCCGTGGTGGCGGAGCGGGAGGTGGCCGCAGTGGCGGAGATGGCGGGCTAGGGTTGCGGGGATGATTCAACTGCGGCATTTAAGTGCTCCTTTGTGTGGGTGAAGAATTCCAGACTCCGAACTTCGCTTCCGAGAACCAGGACTCCCTCAGTGTTGTGTCGTTTTCGTTCGAATCCACCGCTCTCGCTGAGCACCCATGCTTCTTCAAGAAAAATCTGCTCTGGGCTGGGGGCTGCTGAGGCAAATGACCGCGATTGGTAAAGCCCCGCAATTTGCTTTCCATCCTTGTATGTGACGACAACCCAGTAGCTGGGGCGTTTGCCAAAAACGTAGTCCCAGGGACGCGAAGTTGGGTGAGGCAGGTATTTCTGCAGAAGTTCGGTCGCGCGGATCAAGCGCCAAAGCACTGCCCAGAACACCGGAGCAACGAGTAAGACGAGGGTGTAAAACGCAAAGTACAAACGTGGGCTGTCGGACCGGAGCTGGGAGGTTTCGACCAAAAAGATTGGAAATGCCAGAAGCGCGAAGTTGATGCAGCTGTAAGCCACCGCGTCGATGACCAGTTTTGACGAGTCAGGGCTGGGTTCGAGGCTAAGGACCGAGCTGGTTTTCAACATCAAAAAGCCCGGGATCGCAAACATCAATACCAAGGCAAGTTTGTCAATATTCCAAATGTCCACCGCGCTACCCCCAAGTCTCCCGATCCTGAGATGCGACAAGCGCACCTGCGACTGGATCGACTAACGAAATGTAGAGGGAGCGCGGCGTCCGGTCAACCAGGCACCCAACAGCAAGAGGGGCAAAGGGCCAGGTCTTCCGTTTCACGTCTGCCGCATCAAAAAACATAGCAACAGCTACCCTATTCATCTGGACAGAAACAAGAAATCACATCACATGTGGTTCAAACACTCCCTAGTGAGGTTCGAGATCGTGCTTTGCCTGATTGAAACCGCCGTCATCGCGGGGTTGGCTTTTGTGGTCGCTGTGCTGACGCTGTTTTAGTCTGGTCGCAAGCTGGGCGACCCAAGCTCCGCACACCGCTTGAAAGCTGCCAGCAGCGCCCCGAGCCAGCGTGCTGACAAAATCCAGCCATGCCCGTCAACCTGCATCTGATTGCCGCCCAGCATGCGCTGGGGGTGCTGAATCCGCTGGATGCGCAGCGCGCCGTCAGCGCCTTGGCAGACATTGGCTGCGTGATGCCCAGCACCTTGCATGCCATCACCGCCCGCAATCCGCGCTGGGACGACGTGCTGCCCGCGCTTGAAGAGGCCATGGGGGCCGCTGGCGTCGAGCGGCCCGAATTGCAGGATTCTGTGCATCTGGTGATGCATCACCGCGTCTTAGCCGTGCTCGAACTCGCACAGACTCGGCAAGAAGATAGGCTGTGGCCAAGCTTTCGCACGCTGATCGACATGACCCACATGCATGAACACCTCGTGCCCATGAGCGACCGATTTATGGGCGACTTGGTGGGCATGAGCGAGCTGGTCGGGATCTACTGGACGATTGACTACCGCTGGGAAGACGAGCTGGAATCAGGCCTGACACAGCCCGGCGAGTGCCATTTGACAGAGTCCGACTATGCCGACATCGTCTCGGCCGCCCAGACTTGGCTGCGCGAACACTCGCGCGCCAGGGGTTGAGTCGCCCGGCTATTGGGGCGCAGCGCCAGGTCTCCCGCTCCGCATTCATCTGTTCAAAAAACATAGC
>JAAFHN010000381.1 GCA_013298415.1 Comamonadaceae bacterium | reverse complement strand
TGCGCGATCCCGCGCTCGACAACCTTCGTGCGCTGATGATGTGGCTGGGCATCGTGCTGCACGTGGCGGTGAACCACATGACTGGCCCGCTGATCGTGCCCTGGCGCGATCAGGCCACCACGCCGCTGGCAGACTTGATCGTGGCCGTGATCCACGTGTTTCGCATGCCCATGTTTTTGATGCTTGCTGGCTACTTCGTCGCGCTTCTGGTGCAGCGGCGGGGCGCTGCGCAGATGCTGCGCCACCGCTTGCGGCGCGTTGGGCTGCCCTTCCTGATGTTTTGGCCCCTCCTGTTTGTGCTCACGGGCATGCTGGTGTTGGTCTACGCGCATCTCGCCGCGCGGGGCACGCTTGGGCTCGATGTCAGTCTCGTGCCGCAGATTCCGCACGCCGCCTTGATCAGCACCCTGCACCTGTGGTTTTTGTACCAGCTGATGGGCTTGGCTTTCCTCACGTTTGCAGCGCTTTGGCTGGCTCCGCGCTTGCCGGCCCGTCTGCGCGCTGGTGTTTCATCCGCCTTCTTGCAGCTCGGTCAGCGCCCTTGGGGCTTTGCCTTGCTCGCTTTGCCGCTTGGCTTGATCGGCATCCACTACCCCTATGCCGTGCTCGCGGTGAGTGGCTCGTTTTTGCCGCCCTTGGGCGAATGGCTGCATCACGGCGCGTTCTATGCGTTTGGCTACTTCCTCTACGTGCATCGCACCCAGCTGCTCGCGCACTACCGCACTTGGGCGGTGCGCTACGCCTGGGCTGCTGCGCTGGTGTGCATTGCATCGCTTGGGCTTTTGCAGGCAGTGCTGCTCAATGGTTCAGCGAGCGGAATCGCCACGCGCGCCGCCGCGGCCTGGGCCTACAACGCTGCCACCTGGCTCACGTGCTTTGCGCTCTTGGGCCTGGCGCTGCGCCACCTGAACCGCCAAAGCCCTGCACTTCGCTACCTGGCCGAGAGCTCCTACTGGGTTTACCTCGTTCACATGCTGGGCACCATCGGCTTCGGCGCGCTGCTGGTGAGCGCCTCGCTGCCAGCTGAGCTGAAGATGCTGCTCAACATCCTGGCCACCACAGCGGCCGCCCTGGTGTCGTATCACTTCTGTGTGCGAGGCAAACCCATTGGCCGCTTGCTGAGTGGCAACAGCGCGGCCCCCCGCACAGACCCAGCGAGGTAACCGCCCGAACTGGCACCCGCATGACTCGGCCTTGTTGAAGATGCGAGTCCATCAAAAAGCATAGCGGCTATTCATTTAAATACGTGGACAGAGCTGGAAAATTACGGCCAAACCTTCATCGAGCGCTACCCGCCTCCAGTCGCCAGCGAACTCCGCGCCGACCACGCTCACCTGCGAGCGCTCTTTCCGCGCGGCCACGACTGAGGGAAGCCTTTAGACTTCCGTTCACCTTGACTTTTTCCGGAGGGATTGTGCCAATTCAATTCAATGCGTTTGGCTTTCGTTCTTTGACTCGGCGCGGGGCGCGGGCGCTTTCCGTTTTCTTGCTGGCAGCGTCAGCCGCAACTGCGGCTGTTGCTCAAAACGCTTCCGTTGCCGACACAGTTGTTCAACGGGCGAGGCTCACGACTGTTCAAGATCGTCTCGATGCAGTCCAGCCCGCAGCCTGTTGGCTTGGGTCTCGCACACGGCTGACATTCTCCTTTGGCGACGGCCGGAACCAGGCGATTCTCGTCACTCAGGTTCCCTCTGGCGGTGCGCTGGATCGTGCCGGTGTCAAGCCGGGAGACCGCCCTCTTCGAGCTGGTGAATTGTCAGTTGACGCGCCCGGCATGGATGGGCTGAAACAGCTCGGTGCAATCAGTACGGCGCATCGTTCGGCCATCGAGCGCGGAGACACCCCGCCACCCTTGGTGTTTCGGTCCGCCAGCGGTGCCGAAACTGCTGTACAGGGCGCTTTCAGACCCGACTGTCGCTTGAACTACTTCATCGGCGCGGCCGACGAGCGGGCGGCCACGCGAAGTTTGGGGTTCGGGTTGAGCATTGATGCAGGCCGGCTGGCTCTCTTTTCTGACGATGAGTTCTTGGCCTTCGTTCTGTGGAATGACCTGTTCACACGCATGCGCCACGAATCAAACGCCTCGGGTCTGAGCTTGCTTGTTTCCTCAGCATCACGTCCCGTGGACTTCATGTACAACGACGCGACTCATTCAAAGATCGACTGGTTCGTGCTCAAAGGACTGCACAGTTTAGGGCTTGACGCTGCGCCATACCTCAGCATGCTGAAAAAGGTTCAGGCGTTCGATCAAGCCGCTGGATTCTCCCTGATCGGGGACAAACGGTTTGTGCACAAAGATTCCGGGGGTTCGCCTCAGTGGAGTACCGAGAAGGAGCAGAGGTTGCAGGCCTGGTCGGAAAAGTTGAAGCGGGGCGATTTTCTGAGCGTTGAAGCCGAAATGAAGTGGACAAATCCCATGTTATCTGGGCCAGCAACCAGTCGCTACACAGAGCCACTGGCAGCCTTTCGCACCCTTGCCTCAGTTCTGCAGCCGGTGTTGGGTGACGCGGCCAACGACGTGGCCAAAAAATACTTCGACAACACAAAGCCGCCTGCACCGGATCACTCGCTGACGCCGGGGCTCCAGCGATCTGCTGGCGTGGAGTTTCAAATGCTCGTGGCGCATCACGAAAGCAGACGAGTCCTTTGGCTTCGCAAGCAATCGCCAATGGCAACCGTAGTTAGCACAGCGTGCGGGACGCCGTCGGCGCAAAAGTGTTCAGTCTTGGCGCTGGGGTCGCTCGCCGTGGCGCAGCCCAATCCAGCGTGGCTTGCGGAGTTGGCGCCGCAAGGACTGTATTCGTTCGAAGAAATGGAGTGAAGTCGCGAGCTCGGTACCTCGCGTTCTGTGCATTTTCTGTTGGTGAATCGGATACCCCGGTCCGCGTCGATCAACCGGCTCCTTGAGATTGAAGACGCGGGCCCGGTCGGATGTACCTCTGCCTTCACCCAACCTGGGCATCGAATTTGGACTGCTCCATGCTGTGGCGCAGCTAACGTAGAGAGTGTGTGGACAGAAAGCGACTGCTCGCCTGGCTGCTGAGCTGCCGACTCGCACGCACACCGCGCTGCTGGCCAAAGATGGGGAGGAGGATCCTTGGCTCGGCGCGCTGCTCGAAGCGGTGGGGCAAGGGCATCCGCACGTGGCACGCTTCGAACTGGCCGCGAATACGCTTGCTGCCGAGCAGTCCACCTTCAATGCCCGCGTGGGAATCGCGGTTGCCTGAACTTGCGGTGTCGGGCCTTTCCAGTGGTTGGCGCTCAACCGATAGATTTCGCCAGCCGCAGCCCGCTGAATTGCCAGCGCGCATCGGTGGGAAAGAAGTTGCGGTAGCTGGCGCTGATGTGGCTTTGTGGGGTGGCGCAGCTGCCGCCGCGCAGAACATATTGATTCACCATGAATTTGCCGTTGTACTCGCCCACGTCGCCTGCCCAGGGTGCGAAGCCGGGGTAGCCGGTGTAGCTGCTGCTCGTCCACTGCCACACATCGCCCATGGCCTGCATCAAGCCGCCGGGTGCGAGGCTTGCATCGCGCACAGGCATGGGGTGCAG
>JAAFHN010000042.1 GCA_013298415.1 Comamonadaceae bacterium | reverse complement strand
TTTTTGCTGGTAGGAGCAGCTTGGCAGCGCGTGAAGCGAGGCGCACAGGATGGCTTCATCGCTGCGCTGCAAACCGACTACGCCGCCGCGCTGCGCAGCTTCATAGACACGTGCATGCCCGAAACCCCGAGCACCGGCTTGCGCCGCTGGGGCCTGCAAATGCTGCTGCGCGCAAACGTGGCCGATGCCGTGGCGCTGCTGCGGTGCCGAGCCGACTTGCCGCCCGACGACGCCTTACCCCGCTTGACCCTAGCAACTTTGCTGCTGCACGGCACGCAAGACCGCATCGTGCCCCTGGCGGCATCGCGCGAACTGGCGACGCGGCTCGCCAACTGCGAACTGCACGAGCTGCCCGGATTGGGCCATGTGCCCATCGTGACCGCGCCTGCCGACATGGCCCAGCGAATTGACAGGTTTGGCCAGCGCGTTGCGCAGCATCGGCCGCATCCGGGCGCCGTGACAGCCGGGCCGAACTGATTTCTCCACCACCGCCACCAGGAAACACCATGCCCCATGCTCTGAAACTCAGCGTCTTGTACCGCCACCCAGTCGATCCTGCTGCCTTCGAGGCCTACTACCTGGGCACACACTTGCCTCTGGCTGCTGCGATCCCCGGCGTAAGCCGCGCCGAAGTCTCGAAAGCCCTGCCCAACCCAGACGGCTCACAGCCACCTTACTACCGCCTCTTCGAAGCCTGGTTTGACAGCTCGGAACACTTAACCGCCGCGAGTGGCACACCCGAGTGGCAGCGGGTCACCGACGATCTCCCCAACTTCGCCAGCGGCGGCGTGACCTTGCTGCTGTCTCAGATTGGCTGACGCAGGCCGCAATCAGTTTCAAATGCCCAATTTGAAGCAATAACCCATGACTGTCCATTCATTTATTGCATTTGTTGCTACAAACTTAGGATTGATCGATTGACTCGACTCCCTGCGTTCCTGGGTTGCGTCCTGCGCATCCAGCGTTCAAACCAGCTCGCTACTTCTTTCCCACACTCACACTCGCTGGATTGCCAAAGCGATCTTGCAAGCTCCTGAAGCTTTCGGGGCGCTTTCGGCGTTTCACTTCGGGTGTGTAGTGCTGGGCGGTGAATTCGGCAAGCCATTCGAGCACTTCTCGGGGAGCGGGCACTTGGTCCACGCGCTCTTGGGCATCGAGCCAGCGGCCTGCGTCGTGGTAGCTGAGCGTCACGATCTCTGGCCGAGCAAGGCCCTCTGACGCGATGCTCGGCTCGTCTTCCATGCGCCAGAGCACCCAAAAGCATGGCTCGGGCGCAGTCAGGTTCAGGTGGTAGCCCTCGCCACCGTCTTTGAAAAGCTCCACGGGCTGAGCCGGGTGCAGCCACACCTGCGCTTGGGCATCGTCTTGGATGCACTGCGGCTCGGTGCCCATCGCGGCTTCATGCGCCACCACGTCTTGCAGGTGCCAGGCATGCGATTGCCACTTCGCATTCGGCCCCTGCGTGGGCCTGCGCGCCATGAGCACGGCCACTTCGATGGATTGCAGGGGTTTCATGTGCGCGAGAGGGCCATCAAGTACCGTGCGAGATTTTGATGCTCGGAAATTTCGAGCTGAAATCCTTGGCTTTGGCCGCAATGCCAATCGCCAGCTCGCGGGCCATGGTTTTGTAGATTTGCGCAATCGCGCTGTCGGGCTCGGCCACCACGGTGGGGTAGCCGTTGTCGGCCTGGGTGCGGATGCGCAAATCGAGTGGCAGCGCGCCCAGGTAGGGCAGGCCCTTTTGCGCGGCGTAGTTTTTGCCGCCGTCTTGCCCAAAAATGTGCTCGGTGTGGCCGCAGTTGCTGCACACGTGTACGGCCATGTTTTCAACGAGCCCCAAGATCGGCACGCCCACTTTGTCGAACATCGCCACGCCCTTTTTGGCATCCAAGAGCGCGATGTCTTGCGGCGTGGTCACGATCACTGCGCCTGTCATCGGCACGCGCTGGCTGAGCGTGAGCTGGATGTCGCCGGTGCCGGGCGGCATGTCCACGATGAGGTAGTCCAGCTCGCCCCAATTGGTTTGGCGCAGCAGTTGCTCAAGCGCCTGGGTGGCCATTGGGCCGCGCCAAATCATGGCTTGATCGCCGTCGATCAAAAAGCCAATCGACATCACTTCCAGCCCGTGGTTGCGCATCGGCTCCATGGTCTGGCCGTCTGCGCTCTCTGGCCTGCCCACGATGCCCAGCATCATCGGCTGGCTGGGGCCATAAATGTCGGCATCGAGCACGCCCACGTTGGCACCCTCGGCAGCGAGCGCCAGCGCCAAATTCGCGGCAGTGGTGCTCTTGCCCACGCCGCCTTTGCCTGATGCCACCGCCACGATGTTTTTCACTTTGGGTAGCAGTTGCACGCCGCGCTGCACCGCGTGCGCTACCACCGCCGTTTTGAAGGTGATCGCCACATTGCCCACGCCTGGCAAGGCTTTGGCCGCCGCCGTGAGCCGCTTCCTCAGCTCGGGCCACTGGCTTTTGCAGGGGTAAGGCAGCGCCACTTCAAACGCCACATCGCTGCCCGCAAACGCGATGCCCGAAATCGCGCGATTGGACGTGAGGGATTTGCCAGTGAGCGGGTCTTGCACGCCGTCGAGGGCGCGCAGCAGTTCTTCAGATGTCATTTGGATTGGATTTGCTCAGGCAAAGGGATTGACGACGGTCAACACGCCGTGTGTACCCGTGAATTGTTGCCCGGCTTGCATGTCCTGGCTGTACAAAAGGGCGCAACGTGCATCCAGCGCCGATTGCACGATGAGTGCATCGAACCAACTGAGCTGGTGCTGGACACACAGCGCATGCGCCCGCAAGATCATGGCGGGCTCATGTTGGCGCACGCTGTAGGCGCAAAGCTCGCGCATCGCAGCTTCGATTTGCTCAGGTACCACACGGTATTTGCGCATCGCGCTGCCAAACTCCACCAGCACTTGGGTAGAGATCACGGTGTTCGCGCTTTGGCGGCTGGCGATCAGGTTTTGGGCTTGCAGTTGCCGCTCTGAATCTGAGCCTTCAAAAAAGTACACCCAAACGTTGGTGTCGATGAACGCCAACATCCGGATCAGGCGCGCGAGCGCTTGAGTCGCTCTGCGTAAATTTCCTCTCGGCCCGGCGGTTTGGTCAGCTTGGCTTTGCCGGGCGCCGCGCCAATTTCGCGTGCCAAGGCTTTCATGCGCTCGATGCGGGCTTGGTCGGCAGAAGGCGCACCGATCAGCGCCTCCACCGGCTCCCCATCTGCAAAGCGCTGCAAGATGCCGCGCAAAAGCGCATTGACAGAGGTGTTCGATTCCAGCGCCCGTACACGTGCGCGGCGCAAAACCTGTTCTTCAACGGCGATGGTGAGGCTGGTCATGGTGGTGTTTGTAAAACCCGTGTAGCACGGGTTGTTGGGTGTCGAAGTTTATCGCATGCCGCTCAGACTCGGGCACGCAGGCGCGGCCACCGAGGTCGCCCCTCAACACTTGATCGTATTGCGGCAAAACTGCTCCAGCTCTTTGAGCGTGGTTTTCGCGGCCACGGCGTTTTTGGCCTTGCTGCCCACTTCGATGCTCAGTTTGGCTTCGTATTTTTTGAAGAACTCGTCGAACAGCTCGCCGCCCAGCGTGGCGTAGGCCGTCAGGGTGTCGGTTTTGGGGTCGTGCTTCAGCAGCACGGCGCACAGCGGTTGCGGCGCGGGGCCGCGCAGCACTTGGGCACCTTGGGCGGGGTCGTATTGGCTGTGGTCGGCGCAGCAGTGGATCAGGTTTTCCTCTGCGCCGTGTTTGGTGGGATCAAGCGACTTGCCTGCGCGAAAGCTGATGAAACTCAATTGCGGCGTGGGATACACCAGCTTGTGCGCGCAAATCGCGCTGAAGGCAACAAGGCTTTTGCCCTTGCCCACGCCGCCTGGCCACGTGTAGGAGGATTTGTCGGCGGCTTGCAGCGATTTGCCCGGCACGGGCTTTCCCAAATCGAGCAAAAAAACGGGCGTGCTTTCAAACGGGTAGTGAAAGATGTAATTGGTGCGCGGCTTGAGACTTGCGGCCTTGATCGGGTCGCCCTGCGCGTTCACGAGCAAGGCGCTGGCATAGGTTTTGGGCTTGGCATCGGCTGCGAAGGCAAAGGGCGCTTGCATGCCCGCGATCAAGCCCACGGTGGTGCCGCACACGGTTTTCGCACTGCCGTCGATGAAGTCTCTGCGGTCCATTCACGCTTCTCCTGTGAGTGGGCATTTTGAGCATGCGGCGAGCTGTCTGTCAGCCCTGGTGCAAACCCTAAAATCGAGCGATGACGACTCAAACCGCGCCCCGCCAGCTCTTTGTGACCACCGCGTTGCCCTATGCCAACGCGAAATTCCACATCGGTCACATGATGGAGTACATCCAGGCCGACACCTGGGTGCGGGCGCAGCGCATGCTGGGTGCACATGTGAACTTCGTGTGCGCCGACGACACGCATGGCGCGGCCATCATGATTGCGGCTGAAAAGGCGGGCATCACGCCGCAAGCCTTCGTGGCGCAGATTGCGGCCACGCGCAAGCCCTATCTGGACGGCTTTCACATCGGCTTTGACCACTGGCACAGCACCGATGCGCCTGAAAACCATGCGCTCGCGCAAGACATTTACCGCGATTTGCGCGCCGCAGGCTTGATCCGCACCGAATCGGTGGAGCAGTTTTTCGACCCGCAAAAGGGCATGTTTTTGGCAGACCGCTTCATCAAAGGCGAATGCCCCAAATGCGGCGCAAAAGACCAATACGGCGACAACTGCGACAACTGCAGCGCGGTGTACCAGCCGACTGACCTGAAAAACCCCTACTCCGCACTCAGCGGGGCCACGCCCGTGCTCAAAAGCTCGGAGCACTTTTTCTTCAAACTGTCTGACCCGCGCTGCGTGGACTACCTTCAAGCATGGACGCAAGACGGTCGCTTGCAAAGCGAAGTGGCCAACAAAATCAAAGAGTGGTTTGAGGTGGATGAATCGGGCAAACCCAAGCTCGGCGACTGGGACATCAGCCGCGATGCGCCTTACTTTGGCATTGAGATCCCCGATGCAGCGGGCAAGTACTTCTACGTGTGGCTGGATGCGCCCGTGGGCTACCTCGCATCGCTTAAAGCGCACCTGGCAAAGCTTGGCCAAGACTACGACGCCTACATGGCCAACCCGGCGCTGGAGCAGGTGCATTTCATTGGCAAAGACATCGTGTACTTCCACACGCTTTTTTGGCCTGCGATGCTCAAGTTCTCAGGCCGCAAAGCGCCGGATCGCGTGTACGTGCATGGTTTCGTGACGGTGAGCGGCGAAAAAATGAGCAAGAGCCGGGGCACGGGGATCGACCCGATGCGCTACCTGGAGCTGGGCTTGGATCCTGAGTGGCTGCGCTACTACTTCGCCGCCAAGATCAATGGCCGCGTGGAGGATTTGGACTTCAACACCGAAGACTTCATGGCCCGCGTGAACGCCGATTTGGTGGGCAAATACATCAATATCGCGAGCCGCACGGCGGGCTTCATTGCCAGGCGCTTTGAGGGCAAGCTGGGTGATGTTTCGGCTGAGGCTTCTGCGGGAGGTGCGGCCTTGGTGGCGCAACTCTCGGCGCAGTTGCCCGCGATTGCCAAGCTCTACGACGAACGCGACACCGCAAGAGCCGTGCGCGAGATCATGGCGCTGGCCGATGCGGTGAACGCCTACGTGGATGCCAACAAGCCCTGGGAACTCGCCAAACAGCTCGGCGCTGAGGCCAAGCTGCAAGCCGTGTGCAGCACCTGCGTGCAGGCGTTTCGCGTGCTGTCTGCGATGCTCAAGCCCGTGCTGCCTGCGCTGGTGGGCAAAGTGGAGGCGTTTTTGCAATGCGCGCCGCTGGATTTTGTGAACGCCGCCACGCCGCTGCCCGCAGGCCATGTGATCGCGCCTTACAGCCATTTGATGCAGCGCGTGGACGAGAAAAAGCTGAACCTGCTCTTTGGACTCGCCGAAGACGGCTCTGCGCCGCCCGAAGCCGAAAAAGTGACGGGAAATACCTCCTCTGTCCAGGTGAAATCAACATCTAATGCTACAAAAAAAGAAGTTGCAAAAAACATGATCGTAGAAGGCGCGCCGGGCGGGGAGCCCATTGCTGACATCATCCAAATCGACGACTTCATGAAGCTCGATTTGCGAATTGCCCGCATCGAAAAGTGCGAGCCGGTGGACGGCTCCACCAAACTGTTGCGCTTGATGCTGGATGTGGGCGAAAAGGCAGAAGACGGCTCGGCAAAACTGCGCCAAGTGTTCTCGGGCATCGCACAGGCCTATTCACCCGAAGAGCTTCAAGGCAAGCTCACCGTGATGGTCGCCAACTTGGCCCCGCGCAAAATGAAATTTGGCATGAGCGAGGGCATGGTGCTGGCCGCAAGTGACGCCGCCGACACGCCGCAAGCCAACGGCAAAGCGGGCATCTACGTGCTGAACCCTTGGCCCGGCGCTCAGCCAGGGATGCGTGTTCGCTAGGACACCACGGCGCTTTGCAGCGCTACTTGAGATCGGGCGTGGAGACCGGAACCGACTGGGGATCGCTGCCGAGTGAATCCAAATCCCGTCGGTCGGAATGGCGCATGCGCCGCTCGGAAGCGCCGCCGCGCGTGCTGGCGCCGAAATCTGTGGCGTCCATGCCCTCTGCGCCGCTGAGCTTCATGGCTTCGGTGCCCGCGCTTCGGCGAGCAATGCCGTAACACGGCACGCGAAGCTCGGGCAAGTCCAGAGGGCGCAGTTCGTAGTACTTGCCCACCAGTTGGGCCACTGGCTCGGTGATGAGCAAAGGCACGCTCAGGCGGCGCGCGTGCAGCGCCAAATCACTGGCGCGGTGCATGGGCTGGCCTGCGGCGGTGTAGATGAGTCGCCCGGTGGGGGTGCCGAAATTGCCCACAGAAGCCATGCCCATGTCGATGCCGATGAACACAGGCCAGGGGGCTTGGTCGTTCGCGCGATGGCGATCCAGCCACTCGATGGCTTGGTAGGCGGCTTCACACGCACGCAGCGCAGGGTTGTTTTGGATCAGCGGCGCATTCCAGAGTGCGCCCACGCCGTCGTTGTCGATCCGATCGGCCACTCCGCGTGCGCCTTCCACATGCTGGAGCACAGCGCTCAGTGCTTCAAATCCCACGCTGTTTTGCCCAGAAGGCAGGTGCAGGGGCTGGCGAAACATGCCATACATGGCCACCACCTCGCGCGACTCCACACCCGGCTTGGGCTCGGAGCGCAGCGCCAAGTAGTGCCTCACCAGGGGCTTGGGCATGAAGCGGGCATAGCCAGAAAGCGCAGCACGGGCCATGCTGAGCGAGGATTGCAACTGCGCAAGCTCTTTGATTCGGCTTTTGCCAGGGCTGAAATCGTTGAAGCGAAAGCGCTCCAAAAGCTTGGTTTGCACGGCCATCAGGCGCAGCGGCCTGGCGATGCGCCGCGCCAAAAGCGCGATCACCAGCGCGCCACCGATGAGGCCCACCAAGCCCAGCACCAGCAAGCGCAAACGCAGCTGCGCCACATCGGCAAACACCTCGGTGGTGGGGTCTGTGACGGCCACAAACACCCGCTGCGAGCCCAGGCGCGGCACGCTCACGATGCTCGCTGCCATCCGAGTGCCGCCCTCCGCCTCAATTTCCACGTAGCCGCCTTCAGGTTTGCGCTTCGCTGCTTGGGAAAGCGCGGTTTTCAGCAATTGGCGCTGCGCAGGCTCGGGTAAATTTTCCACGCGCGGGACGGTGCCGGAAGCCAGCAGCTTGTCGTAGCGCGCGGCATCTGACCAGGCCCACAAGTGGCCCGTCTCGTCAAAAATATAGGCCTGCACCGACTTCAAGGATTTTTGCTCGCCCAGATACCTGGAAAGGCTGGCAAGCGAGAAGTCCACGCCGCCCACGGTTTTCATGGGCTTGGCCGGGCCGACTGCCTCGTCCCCGTTGCCCAGATTGGCTGACATGGTGACGCCCAGAACTCGGGGGAAAGCAAACATGTAGGGCGGGGTGGCCACGGCATCGCCCACCTTGGCGTTGTGCGCTGCCGCATACCAGGGGCGTGTGCGCGGGTCAAATTCCGTGCCTTGGCTGCGCGACGCCGCAAGTGGCAGCATCGCGGCGTTGTAAAACTCCAATGATTCTTGCGCAAGCGCGCCGGCAAGCGGCCGCACAAATTGCACCGCGTAGCGCGCCGCCTCAGGCGCCTTGACTGCTTGCCGGGTCTCGGCGCTGCTGAGGCTCACCACGCGGGCAAATTCCCCATTGCCATAGCCAAAATACACGCTGGCCATGTGGGGCGAGCGGCTGAGCAGGGTCATGTGCACCCGCAGCAGCGCCAAATCCTCCACGCCGTGAATGCCCTGGGCGGGGTTACGCGTCATGGCCGCAAGCCAGGCGCGGGCGGGCTCTTCGATGCGGAAAAGGCTTTCGCTCGTGCGCTGGCCCACTTGCTCAAAGCGCGATGTGGCGCTGGCAATCGCGTTGTCGCTGGCGGTGCGCTCCGCCACCCACATCAGCAGCGAAAAGAGCAGCAAATAGGGAATGGCAAAGGTGACGAAGATGTGCCGCCGCATGCTGCTCGTGCGCTTGGCGCGCCAGCTTTGCCAGATTGAGCGGAGCTTAGACAACATGTTTGCGCAACGTCACGTTTTTCAAAGTGTCACTGTTTGTAAAGCGCAGTGTAGTGCTAAGTTCTAAGTTGAAATGTGGCGGAGCGTCTCAAGCAGGTCACAGCGCAGGCTCAGCCCCCTTTGAAATCGGGCGACTTCATGTCGGGCCCGATCGCGGTTTTCACCACCATCATCTGCGGATTGAGTACCACGCTGAAGATTTGCGATTGGTGCGTGCCTGCGTCTTGAAAGCGCCAGTTCATGTGGGTTTCTTGGGCCAAGTCATAGCGCTTGATCTCTGCCGGCTTGCCCAGCATTTTTCGCACCGCTTCCATCGGCATGCCAGGCTGAACTTTGGCAAAGTTCTCCGGCGTGAGAAGCTGCCGCAGCGCGCTCATCTTGCCGTCTGGCCCAATCGTGATCTGGTAGTTTTTGTGGCCTTCGGGCTGGCGGTTGAACTCGAACACCCTCGCGCCGCCCGGGCTATCCCACACGGCTTCTGGCTCGCCAAACTCTCTTTTCACATCCGCCTCGGTTGCCACGCCCTCCTCCAGCTTGGAAATCCTCTGCGGATCGCAAGCCCAAAGGCTGAGCAGCAAGAGCGCGCCCGAAGCAGCTCGGGCGATGGCGCAAAGCAAGTGGCGAGGAACGAACATGGGGCCTCCGTGCGGACGCTCGGTAAAATCGAGCGCGTTCAAGGTGCGGCGAAACTGATTTGTCGCGCGCCTTGCATTTGAGGCAGCATACAAGGTTTGCCTGACTTCGCTTTCACTGGCTCGCCCGCCTCCAAGGCTCTCCCCACGCTTCCCCTGGATTCCCCATGCTCGCTCGCATCTTTTACAAGCCCGACTACCAATCCGATGCCACGCAATTCATTGGCCAACTGAAAGCCGAGCGGCCCCAGCTGGAAGCCGAGCAGCGCGCGGGCCGCGCCTTGCTTTGGGACAAACCAGTGGATCGCGCGGCTGCCCAAGCTTTTGCCGATGCCAAAGTGCCGCAAAACGCCTACGTCTATCACGTGAAGACTTGATTTGGCATCGTTTTGCTTGATGGGGGCCATGCGTCAGATAGCGACCATCTCCGTTCGCCCTGAGGTATCGAAGGGCTCAGGGGAAGGCTTCGATACCTCAGCCCGAGCGGGACTAGGTTCATCTGAGGCATGGCCTGAATCAGCTATTTTTGCAACTCTGTCTAGGTATTCATTGCATATGTTGCTACGTAATGCATAGCGTCACAAGACTGTTCGCATGAGCCAAGCCGTGTTGAGCGAGCCTGGGCTGGATGCCTCGACGCCCTCGCAGCCTGAGCTGATTGATGGCGTGGCCTTGGCGCGCCTCTATGGCGAGCCGCTTTTCAAACTCCCTACCGATCTCTACATCCCGCCGGACGCGCTCGAGGTGTTTTTGGAGGCGTTTGAAGGGCCGCTGGATTTGCTGCTGTACCTGATTCGCAAGCAAAACTTCAACATCCTCGACATCCCGATGGCGGCCGTGACGCGCCAGTACTTGAGTTACGTGGATGAGATTCGGGGCCGCAATTTGGAGTTGGCGGCTGAGTACTTGCTGATGGCCGCGATGCTGATCGAGATCAAATCGCGCATGCTGCTGCCGCCCAAAAAAGTGGCGGGCAGTGCCGAGCCAGAAGACCCGCGCGCCGAACTCGTGCGCCGCTTGTTGGAATACGAACAGATGAAGCTCGCCGCACAGCGCATCAACCAACTGCCGCAATTGGGCCGCGATGTGCTCAAGGCCCAGGTGTTTGTGGAGCAGGCACTGAAGCCGCGCCTGCCCGATGTGAACGCCGCTGATCTGGCCGCCGCGTGGGCAGACATTTTGAAGCGCGCCAAGCTTGTGCAGCACCACACCATCACCCGCGAAGCGCTCTCGGTGCGCGAGTACATGAGCAAGGTGTTGAAGCGCCTTGCGGGCCGCAAATTCAGCGTGTTTGAGGATTTGTTTGATGCCAGCAAAGGCGTGGCTGGGGTTGTGGTGACCTTTGTGGCCATGCTCGAATTGAGCCGCGAAGCCCTGATCGAGATCACCCAAGCCGAAGCCTTCGCCCCCATCTACGTGCGCCTGGCCTACACGCCGAGAGATGCTGCTGAGGCTTGAGGGGGCAAGTATTTACAGGAGATCAGGAGACAAGGAAGCACAGTCGAAGTTTGAAATTGGTAGCAACCACGGTTGATTTTTCCTGGACAAATGGCTTGTTTTGCTATTTTTCTCCTTCCTTGTCTCTTGATCTCCTGTGAAGAAGGCTGTTAGCCGTCACCCCGCAGAAGACCCATCCGCTGGCCAGTCGCGGATGTAGGCTTTTAGCATCTTGTTTTCGAAATCTTGCGCGTCTACCACCGCTTTGGCCACGTCGTAGAAGCTGATCACGCCCATCAGCATTTTGTTGTCGATCACAGGCAGGTAGCGGGCGTGGTGCAAGAGCATCATTCGGCGCACTTCGTCGAGCTCTGTTGCAGGTGTGCAAATCAGCGGGCCATCGTCCATCGCGCGGTAAACGGTGGTGTTGCCGATGCTGCCACCGCCTTTCACCACGGCTTGGATCACTTCGCGAAAAGTCAGCAGCCCCACCACCAAGCCGTTGGCCATCACCACCAGCGAGCCCAAGTTGTTTTCAGCCATGAGCTTGGCGGCATCGGCCAAGCTGTCTTCGGGCGTGATGGTGAAAAGCGTGGTGGCCGCGAGTTTGTTTTTCACGCGAAGGATGTCGCTGACTTTCATGGGGTGCT
>JAAFHN010000399.1 GCA_013298415.1 Comamonadaceae bacterium | reverse complement strand
GCTGAAGCATGTAGAGGCCTGCAAAGCTGAACCCGCCCACCGTGATGACAACAGTGAGCAAGCCCACCAGCGGCAGCGAGCGCGCCCAGCCCATGAAAAAGCCCGCCATGCCGCACACAACGAGCAGCACGCCGAGCGCGACCATCGGGTAGCCGCTGAGCGATTGAAAATCACGCTCTCGCAAAGCGGGCGTGGCCGAGATGGTGTTGGGTGAAGATGAGCCCATGAGTGCGCCCTCCTTTAGGCGCTGGCCTTGATCGAAAGAGATGTGTTTGCGATCAAAGTGATATCACTTTAGCACGGATTTTGGAGAAGAGAAAGGGAATCCAGAACGCAAAAGACGCAAAGGTTTCGCAAAAATCGCAAAAAGCAGCCGAGATCGGGTTTAAAGCAGCTATAAAAAACGCAGCGTTACATATAATTAAATCAAGGACAGAGAGTGCATTTGCCTTGATTAGGACCATGCCTCAGATAGAAACCCGTTCGCCCTGAGCTTGGTCGAAGGGCATCGCCAGGGGCTTCGACAGGCTCAGCCCGAACGGGCGGGTTGGCGCATCTGAGGCATGGTCCCAATCAGAGCGTTTGATCAATTTTTCTGACTTTTTTGCGTCTTTTGCGTAACTTTCGCGATTTTTGCGTCCGGCTGCCCGATCCCTGGCTGCCCGTTCCCTGAACCCCAATGAACCGCCACCTCGCCCGCCTCTACGCCATCGGTCAAAAATCCACTCGCCGGATCGTGGGCTTGATGTCGGGCACTTCGCTGGATGGGCTGGATGTGGCGCTGTGCGCGATCAGCGGCGCTGGCGAGCACACGCAAGTGGTGCTGGAGCGCTTCAAAACCGTGGACTACACGGCTGAGATCAAGGCTGAAATCCGCAAGGTGTTTGCCCGGCAAACCATTGATTTTCAACACCTTTGCCTGCTGAATGCCTGGATCGGTAGCCTGCATGCAGGCATGGTGAACGGCTGTTTGGCCGAGTGGGGCGTGGCCGCTCAAGACGTGGATCTGATCGCCTCGCACGGCCAAACCGTGATGCACGCACCCAAAATCCTGCACGGCCTCGCCGACTTTCCAAACGCCACCCTGCAAATCGGCGATGGCGACCACATCGCGGTGGCAACCGGCATCCTCACCGTCTCCGATTTCCGCCAAAAGCACATCGCAGCAGGCGGCGAAGGCGCGCCGCTCGCCGTGTATGGCGACTACTTCATTTTCGGCAAGCCAGGCGAACACCGCATCTTGCTCAACATGGGTGGCATCGCAAACTTCACCTACTTGCCAGCCAGCATGCGACCGGAAGAAGCCTTCGTGACCGACACCGGCCCGGGCAACACGCTGCTCGATGCCTTCACGCGGCTGGCCCACCCCGAGCTGGCCTTTGACCGGGATGCAGCGCTTGCCCGACAAGGCGCGGTGTGCCAGCCGCTGCTCGCAGCGCTCAAGGCCAACGCCTTTTTTGCAAAACCCTTCCCCAAAACAACGGGGCCAGAGCTCTTTGGCGTGGACTACGTGCGGGCCGCCCAAGCGGAAAGCGGCACCCAGGCTTTGCCCACGCCCGATCTGCTCGCCACACTCACGCGCTTTTCAGCCGAAACCATTGCCCAGGCCATCCACCACTGCGCCGCGCAGGCGGGCGTGGCCGTGAGCGACTGCGTGGTCTACATGTCTGGCGGCGGCATGCACAACCCGCTTCTGGTGCAGTGGCTCAAAGAGCTGATTCCTGCAACCTTCAAACGCACGAACGATCTCGGCATATCGGGCGACGCGAAAGAGGCCGTGCTGTTTGCCATCCTGGCCAACGAAACGGTGGCGGGCGGCGAGTCAGACTTCGGCACGCGGCGCGGGATTCCCTCGGTGAGCATGGGCAAGATTTCGTTTCCGGGGTGAGGCGCGGGGCGAGGCCGGAAACGTCCCTCCACAGCCGTTGACAGCCGGACGCAAAAGGCGCAAAAAGGCGCAAAAAGGCCAGTTTTGCATCGTGGCTCGATCCAAATTGCTACGAATATCGCAGCATTGAACGCAATGAATAATTGGACAGTGGGCTGATTTCACTCAAAAACTGGCCAAGCGAGGCTTTGGGGCGGCAAAATCTGAGGTTTTGTTGTTTTGACACGGCTGTTTCATGACCCGAGCCCTTGCTGCCAAAGATTTCACCGTGATCGCGATTGCACTCGCCATCGTCGCTGGGGCTTATTTCACTTGGGGCTGGAAGGGCGTGGTGCTGGCGCTCGGCGCGGGGCTCATGTGGGCGCTGCTGCACTTCACGCGGCTGATGCACACCCTGAAGCGCGCCACCAAGCGGCCCAAAGGCTGGGTGAGCAGCGCGGTGATGCTGCAATCGCGCATGCACGTGGGCATGCCGATGCTGAAAGCCGTGCAGCTCACCGGCGCGTTTGGCGATTGCATCCAGCCGCTGGATCCCGCCACCCAAATCGAAACCTGGCGCTGGACAGACGAAGGCGGCGACGCCGTGCAAGCCGATTTTGTGAACGGCAAAGTGAGCCGCTTTGAGCTGCTGCGCAAACCCGAGGGAGCCGAACAGCCTCTTTGAACGCAAAGGGCGCGAAATCACGCAGAGTTCGCAGAGTAAACAGCCAAAATCTTGAAGCTTTGGCTAGCTGTCCGCAACTCCATTGCATCTGTTGCTACTAATTTTGATGATGTGGGTATCAAGTCAATTCAGAATTTCGGATTGACTCTGCGCCCTTTGTGTCATTTTGCGAACTCTGCGTTCAAAAGGCTGCACCGGCTGTGCAGCCAACCCGAACTTCAAGGCTTCACGAAAGTCTGGCCATCGAGCCGCACCACGTCGCCCACCGCCCAGCCGGGGGTTTGTTCGGATTCGTAGACGTGCTGCGTGCCGTTTTTCATCTTCACGGTCGTGATGTGGATGGTTTTGCGGTTCAGTCGCTTTTGCAGCTCGTTGCCCAAAAGCGCGCCGCCCGCCGCGCCTGCCACGGTTGCAACCTTCTTGCCATCCCCGCCGCCCACCTGGTTGCCCAGCATGCCGCCAGCCACTGCGCCACCGATCAAGCCGAGCGCGCCGCCTGAGCCTTTGCGCTTTTCGCTTTTCACTTCGAGCACGGTGCCGCAGCTGTCGCACATCACCACCGGCAAGGCCACGGGTGCGTTGGCCCTCGCGCCAGAAGCCGCCACTGCCAATGCCGAAGCTGGCCGGGCCGCTGCGCTGCTCACGATGGCCGCGCTGGGTGCCACCGCAGGAGCAAGGGCGGGCGCGAAGGCCGCAGGCGCGGGCTGGGCCGTTGGCGCTTGCGCAAAGGCCTGAGCTGCTGCAAAACAAATCACGCTCAGGCAGACGCTGCGGGTGTTGAACATGGAAGCTCCTCAAACATCAGATCGGCCAAGATCGGCCACCCTCATACAACGCGCCACGCCCA
>JAAFHN010000252.1 GCA_013298415.1 Comamonadaceae bacterium | reverse complement strand
CCCGTTCGCCCTGAGCAAGGTCGTTGGGCATGCGAGGGGCTTCGACAGGCTCAGCCCGAACGGAGGGGTCGATGCATCTGAGCCATGATCCTAAACAGGTTGTTTTCCCAGAACTGTCCCGACATTTTGGGCATTCAATGCTATCAAAATAGTAGTGTTTGGAGTGAAAACGCCGTCTGGGAACATTTTTCTGCGTTCGCAGTCATGAGGGCATGACGCCATTGCGAGCACTCGCCGCCACCTTCGTCTTCGTCGCTTTGCTGAGCTGCGGCATGCCCCGCCTATCGATGGCGCAGCCGCAGACTCATCGCTCTCCGCCTGTCAACGCGCAGCCCTGGAGCGCGCAGCCTGTCGCCTTGATTGCGAAGCCCGTGCTCGAAGGCTCGCGCGTCGTGGCCATGGACTTTCGCTTTGAGTTTGATGCACCGCTTCAGCCCGAGCTGATGCTGCGTTTGCCCAATGCTTGGGGCGGCGAGACCCAGCTCTACCAGCACTGGCGCGATCTGCGGGCCAGCGGCGCGCGCATCTTGCCCGGCGAGGCCCCGCATCTGCGCAAGCTCGTTTTGGAGCCGGGCGCGAAGGTGGTGTTGAGCTACCGAGTCGTCTCGAGAGAGCTGCAAGATGCGTCCGCTCGCAGCCCGAGCTTGGGCAACGACTACCGCCCCGAATTCGCAGCAACTTACTTCCATTTGCTGGGCAACGCCGTGGTGCCACACATCGAGGGCATGTGGGGCGGCTCACCGGCGCGTTTCGAGCTTCAGGGCATGCCCCAGGCCATGGCCTTTGCGTCTGACCTGGAGCACCAAAGCATGGGCCGCAAGCTCACGGTTTTGGATTTGAGCGAAAGCGTGATGGTGGGCGGCGACTTCCGGGTGCTGGATGCCGGGCAGGGCGCGCGCATTGCGATCCGGGGCAAGTGGCCGCGTGCCGACGAAGAATGGCGCAGCCAGTTTTCGCGCATTGCCGCCGCGCAGCGCGCTTACTGGCGCTCTGCGCCCGAGGCGTTTTTGGTGACCATCACCGAGCTGCCGATCAGCGGCCCAGGCAACAGCAGCGTGGGAGGCACCGGGCGCAGCGATGCTTTCGCGTTTTTCGCCACGCCCAATGCCAACCCAGCCACGCTGGATCGGGTGATGGCCCACGAAATGATGCACACCTGGATTCCACGGCGCATCGGTAATTTGCCCATCAAGCAGCAAGAGCTCAGCTATTGGCTCTCAGAAGGCTTCACGGATTGGGCCTCTTGGCGCAGCATGGTGGCTGCAGGGCTATGGACAGCGCAGGATTTCGCCGCCAAGCTCAACGAAGACATGCAAGAGCACGACATGATGGCTGTGCGCAGCGCGAGCATGGCCGAGATCGCCGATGGCTTTTGGCGCAACCCCGACATGGCCAAAATGCCTTATCGGCGCGGCATGCTGTTTGCGCTTTGGCTCGATGAGCGGCTGCTCGCCGCTACAGCTGGCAAAACGGGGCTTGACGATGTGCTGCGCCACATGAGCCAGATCGCGCCGCCGGATGCCGCTGAAAGGGGCGGCGCTCGCGCGGTGCTCGTGCAGGCCGTTCGCGAGTTGGCGGCACTTGACATCACGGCAGAGCTTGCCAGCCACATCGATGCAGGCAAGCCGCTGGCCCTTGCGCCCAACACCTTGGCCGAATGCGGAGATTTAAGCGAAATCCAGCGGCCCGTGTTCCACCGCGGCTTCGATGTGGATGCCACCATGAAGGCTGGCAACGTGATCCAGGGCCTCGTGCGCGGCAGCCCAGCCGAGCGCGCAGGCCTCAAAAACGGCATGAAAATCCTGCGTCGCACCGCAGGCAAGATGGGCGACGCCCGCGTAGATATCGCCTACGAACTGCAAGACGGCAACGCGGTCAAAACTCTGCGATGGCTGCCTGCGGGCGAGGGCGTAGAGACTTTCCGGGAGTTTCGGCTGAAGGATGTGAGTGATGCCGCCGCTCAGTCGGCTTGCCTGAAGCGGTTGCGTGGGGTTTAACGGGGAGGACGGCGGTGAGCGCGGAACCGGGTTGGAGTCACGACGCTCGCTTGAGCCGCACGCTCTGTGGCTCCCGTTCACTTTACCGGGTGGATGACCTCATAGGAGGCACCAGGCGTCTCGTCAAGCTCAGCCTGCCACTTCGGGTCGGGTCGGGCGATGACTGCCGGCCCGACCGCGAGCAGGGCACACGTACCCTTGATCGAGCAGCGCTCTTGGGCCGACACGCTGGAAGGCTTGCGATTGTCGAGAACCAACTGCTTGCTGGGCAGATGCACATAGATCATCAGCGAGGCATCCCCCGAGCGGACGCGCGAAATCGGGCTGCCGAAATTGCCCAGATACCTGCTGGCATGCGCCGCCGCCGCTTGGGCACCGATGAATGGCTTTAGAGCTTCCGCGATACTCATGTAGTCGGTGAGTGGCGCGGTCTTGGATTCGTGGACGAAGTTGGCCAAAAATCCGTTGGAAAACTGAAGCCCTGTCGCGATCTTGTCCTGCTCAGGCGTACCCAGCGCAGCGATCCAGGTGTCCAAGCGTGTCTGTTTTTCTTCTGACCACCTGGGAGAGCCGCCTTCGTTGGTGTCGATGAAGCTCCTGCTTCCGAGCAAATTGAAGCCGGCTGCCTCGTCAAACGCTTCCACCTTTTTCAACATGCGCGAGTAGGCGTTTGGATCTACCCCGATTCGGTGCAGGCCTTCCAGGGTCACCCAGTCAATCTTGGCGAAAGTCGCGGCGTTGTACTGGTATTGGATGGTGCGGGTTGCAAAGAGCGCGCTCGCGACCGCCCAAGCGCCTGCGTTTGACTCGTGACGAAAACTCACAAAGTTCTCGTTCCACAGCATGAACGCCGCCAGCTCGTCGTCGTCCAACCTGGCGAGACGCGTTGCACCGATCAGCAGCGTCGAAAAGCTTCGAGTCGCTGCGCGATCCGGGTTGTCAGTGACGGCAATCGTTGTGCCGCATCCCCAGCGAACTGGCGAATCCAGCTCTACGCGCCCTCCGCCGACCGTCTCGACGACCTCCTTGAAGCGCTCACCGCTGGCAACCAGTTTCTCAACGCCCGTGGAGCGAGCATCCATTGCCGCTCTGAGCCCATCGCGGCCGGAGGCAGTGAGTTTCGTAGCGCCGATGGAGATGAGCCGATCGCCCTCGCTGATGCCTTGGCGGCTTGCCGGGCTGAGGTGATCGAGCTTGCGCAGAATCGTCCCTTGCGTCGTCGGGTCTAAGGTATCCAGCACTGGGCGCCACTCGACCCTTTGCCAGCAAGCGAGTCTCAGGGCGGGGTTGAGTCGCTTGGCCTGGGTTGTTGCCCGTTCGACTTGTTTCGCAAGTTCCGGCTTCTGCCTGTCTCCGTAGACTTGAATGTCCCCCACCCATGCGTGGCCACTCGTCACCCAAAAGGCCATACCGATTAAGAGGCATCGAATTGTTGTGTTGCGGCTCAAAGTTCACTCCTTGATCTATTGGGGTTGAAATTGTGGGCCGGGTCACTCCCCGGCCTCGGGGCCAGCTCAATCAAACACCGGGCTTTCCACGCCTAGCACTTTGTGCAGCTTGGGGCTGGTGGTGGTGTACTGGAGGTGGACTTTTTTGTCGGGGAAGATGATGGGCATGGCACCGAAGGCGGCGAGTGCGCATTCGTGAAAGCCAGAGAGGATCAGCTTCTTTTTGCCGGGGTAGGTGTTGATGTCGCCGACTGCAAAAATGCCGGGGATGTTGGTGCTGAACTTTTCGGTGTCGACTTTGAGCTGCTTGCGCTCGATGTCGAGGCTCCAGTGGGCAATCGGGCCGAGCTTGGGGCTTAGGCCGAAAAACACCAGCAAATGGTCGAGTGGCACAGTGCGGGTCACGCCATCTGCGCCTGTGACTTTGACTTGTTTGAGCGTGCTGGCATCGAGTGCGGTTTCGGCCACGATGTCGGTGATTTGGCCCACCATGAACTGCATCTCATAGGCCTCGCACAGCTCGTGCATTTTGGCCACGCTTGCGGGCGCTGCGCGAAAGGCATCGCGGCGGTGGATCAGGATCACGCTCTCAGCCTTGTTTTCGCCTTCTTGCGCAAAGTTCAGCGCCCAATCGAGCGCGCTATCGCCACCGCCCACGATGATGATGTTTTTGCCTTTGAAAACCGAGGGGTCTTTCACGCGGTAGTGAACTTGGCTGCCTTGAAAGGCTTCCAGTCCATCCACCTTCAGCAAGCGGGGCTCAAACGCGCCCACGCCGGCTGCAATGAAGATGGTCTTCGTCAAAAAACGGGTGTGTTTGTCGGTCTCGACATAGAAGCGACCGTCGTCTTGCTGCTGCACGGTGGTCACGGTTTGACCGAGGTGAAACGTGGGGCCAAAGGGCGCGATTTGCTTCATCAGCGCATCGGTCAGCTCTTTGCCGGTGCACACCGGAATCGCGGGGATGTCGTAGATGGGCTTATCGGGGTACAGCTCAATCGGCTGGCCGCCGGGGTAGGCCAGGCTGTCGATCACGTGGGCCTTGACTTCGAGCAAGCCCAGCTCAAACACCTGAAACAAACCCACCGGCCCAGCGCCAATGATGACGGCATCGGTGTCAATGGGGGTTGTGGCTTGGTCTGAATACATGGGGGTTAGGGGAAAAGGGGCAGTCTTGAACGCAAAGGGCGCAAAATGAACGCAAAAAGCGCGAAAGAAACAGCCGGGTTTTGTAGAGGCGCAGGCATCGCCCCATTCTTCTTGTGGATTGACTTTGCGCCCTTCGCGTCTTTTTTGCGCGCTTTGCGTTCAGAACGGATCCCTGCAAGTTCACCGTTCAAGCAAAGCAAGTTTTCCGGTTTTTTCTTTCCAGTCGTCGGCATCGGCTGGGGCGGCTTTGCGTTTGGTGATGCTTTTCCAGCCGGCTTTTTGGCTGAGCTCCACGTTGAGCTTGATGAAGTTCACTTGCGCGGT
>JAAFHN010000394.1 GCA_013298415.1 Comamonadaceae bacterium | reverse complement strand
ACCAAGCCAGGAGAGGCTTCCAGCGCGACCGCAATGCCTATCGACTGGAAAATCGCCAAGCCCAAGGTGCCGTAGCGCGTGTACTGTGTGATCTTGCGACGGCCCGCTTCGCCTTCTTTCTTCCACGCCTCCACAGTTGGCACCACGTAGGTGAGCAACTGCATGATGATCGAGGCAGAGATGTACGGCATGATCCCCAACGCGAACACCGTGAAGCGCGACAGCGCGCCACCGGAGAACATGTTGAAAAGGCTCAGAATGCCACCCGCTTGGCTCTTGAAGAGCTGTTGCAGTTGCACCGGGTCAATGCCCGGCACGGGGATGTGTGCCCCAACCCGATAGACAACAAGCGCCAGCAGCAAGAATACGAGCCGACGGCGCAAGTCACCATACTTGCCGGTTTTCGCGAGTTGTGCTGGATTGGTTGCCACGTGCTATATCGAGATGTCTGGTTGACGCCAAATGATCAGGCGAAGCTGCCACCGGCCGCTTCAACAGCGGCTTTCCCGCCGGCGGTTGCGCCAATGCCCGTGAGCTTGACCGCAATGCTGATTTCACCCGTCTTCACCACTTTCACGACCTTTGCGTGCGTGGGGACCAAGTTTGCCGCCTTGAGCACGGCCAAGGTCACTTCGCTTGTACCCAGCTGTTGCAGATCGGACAGATTCACTTCGGCATTGAACTTGAGCGAATGCGACTTGAAACCACGCTTGGGCAGGCGGCGCTGCATGGGCATTTGACCGCCCTCAAAGCCAACCTTGTGGTAGCCGCCAGCACGAGACTTTTGACCTTTGTGGCCGCGACCGGCTGTTTTGCCAAGGCCAGAACCGATGCCGCGACCCACGCGCCGACGTGGCTTTTTGCTGCCCGCTGCGGGAGAAATGGTGTTCAGATCCATCACAGCACCTTCAGAAGGTAAGAGATCTTGTTGATCATGCCGCGCACAGCGGGCGTGTCTTGCAACTCGCTCACGCTGCGGATTTTGCGCAGACCCAGCCCGCGCACGGTGGCGCGGTGCGAGGCTTTGCAGCCGATGGGGCTGCGAACCAATTGGATTTTTACGGTGGACATGCTCTGCTCCGTGTCTTTGCCTGCACCGCTTTACGCGGTGAAGATTTCCTCAACGCTCTTACCGCGCTTAGCGGCAACTTGCGAAGCGGTGGTGCTGCGAGCAAACGCGTCAAGCGTGGCGCGCACCATGTTGTAAGGATTGGTAGAACCGTGGCTCTTGGCGACCACATCGGTGATGCCAACGACCTCGAACACTGCGCGCATCGGGCCTCCAGCAATGATGCCAGTGCCCTTTGGCGCAGGCGAGATCATCACAGAGGCCGCGCCGTGGTGTCCAAACACCTGGTGATGCAAGGTGCCGTTCTTCAGCGACACGTGCTTCAGATTGCGACGCGCTTCTTCCATCGCTTTTTGCACGGCCACAGGCACTTCTTTCGACTTGCCCTTGCCCATGCCGACCTTGCCGTCGCCATCACCAACCACCGTGAGCGCTGCGAAACCGAGAATGCGACCGCCCTTCACCACTTTGGTGACGCGGTTGACAGCAATCATCTTCTCGCGCATGCCGTCGTCGCGTGCTTCGTCGGTCTTCTGGTTGCCTTTAGCTTGTACTTTTGCCATGATGCTTCCTTGTGCGCGCGCTTAGATTTCGAGGCCAGCGCCGCGGGCGGCTTCAGCCAGCGCCTTGACGCGGCCGTGGTACGCAAACCCAGAGCGATCAAACGCCACTTTGTTCACGCCAGCAGCTTTCGCACGCTCGGCGATGCGCTTGCCGATCATTTCCGCAGCGGCGACGTTGCCGCCCTTGCCAGCAATGCCGAGCGTTTTGCGCATATCGGCCTCGGCCGTGCTGGCAGATGCCAAGATTTTGGTGCCGTCGCCGGAAAACACGGTGGCGTAAATGTGCAGGTTGGTGCGGTTCACTGCCAATCGCGCTGCGCCTTGAGTGGCAATGCGGATGCGCGTTTGGCGTGCGCGGCGCAGACGTTGTTCTTTTTTCGTCAACATGGTCGCGCTCCTTATTTTTTCTTCGTCTCTTTGATGACGATCACTTCATCCGTGTAGCGAATGCCCTTGCCCTTGTAGGGCTCTGGCGGACGCACAGCACGGATTTCAGCTGCAATTTGCCCCACGCGTTGGCGGTCAGCACCTTTGACGATGATTTCCGTGGGCGTGGGCGTGGCCACCGTGATGCCAGCTGGCATGTCGATGTTCACGGGATGCGAGTAACCGATGGCCAGGTTGAGTTTGCTGCCTTGAGCGGCGGCTTTGTACCCCACGCCAACCAAGTTCAGTTTCTTCTCGAAGCCCTGCGTAACGCCAACCACCATGTTGTTGACGAGCTGGCGCATGGTGCCGCTCATTGCATTGGCGGCTTGCGACTCTTCAACAGGTGTGAAGCTGAGTTTGCCGGCGTCATTTTTGACGCTGACGAGCGCATTGGCAGCAACGCTGAGTGCGCCGCCCTTGCCTTTGACACTGATGAGTTCTTGACCCAAAGTCACTTCAACGCCCGAAGGCACGGTGACTGCGGCTTTACCGACGCGAGACATGTTTGATTCCTTTCTCGCGCTTTAGGCCACGTAGCACAACACTTCGCCGCCCACGCCAGTGGCGCGAGCTTTGCGATCGGTCATGACACCTTGTGGTGTGGTAACGATGGCCACACCCAAGCCGTTTTGGACTTGAGGAATAGCGTCTTTGCCTTTGTACACGCGCAGGCCGGGGCGACTCACGCGCTCAATTCGCTCGATCACTGGGCGACCGGCGTAGTACTTCAGCTCAATGTTGAGTTCGGCTTTGCCGCCTTCGGTGCTGACGTTGAAGCCATCAATGTAGCCTTCATCTTTCAGCACTTGGGCGATCGCGACCTTCACTTTGGAAGAAGGTACGCTTACCGTGGGTTTGGCCACTGCTTGCGCATTGCGAATGCGCGTCAGCAAGTCGGCGATGGGATCACTCATGCTCATGGTTGTGTCCTCAATTACCAGCTGGCCTTGGTCATGCCGGGGATTTCACCGACGAACGCCATTTCGCGGATCTTGGCGCGAGCCAAGCCGAATTGACGGAACGTGCCACGTGGGCGGCCGGTGATTTCGCAGCGGTTGCGAGCCCGTGTGGGGTTGGCATTGCGGGGCAATGCTTGCAAACCGGCACGTGCAGCAGCGCGCTCTTCGTCGCTCTTTTTTGCATCGCCAGCGATGCTTTTGAGTTCGTTGTATTTCTTCGAGAACTTGGCAACCAGTTTGGCGCGCTTGAGTTCACGTTGGATCAGTGCAACTTTAGCCACAGAGCACCTCAGTTCTTGAAGGGGAAACGGAAACCGGCCAAGAGCGCTTTGCACTCTTCGTCGGTCTTGGCAGTGGTGGTGATGCTGATGTTCAGACCACGCAGCGCATCAATCTTGTCGTACT
>JAAFHN010000105.1 GCA_013298415.1 Comamonadaceae bacterium | reverse complement strand
GAAGTGAACGGCGCTTTGCTTTCCAGAGCCCAGGTTTATGTGCTCAAAGCACTCGAAGCCGAGGATTTGAAGCAAATTTTCAGCACTGTCTTGGTATTCATTGCATCTGATGCTACATATTTAGGAATGAATGGCGTTGTTCCAAGCTGGGAGCCAGACGCCCAAGCCGCGCTGATTGCCCACTGCGACGGCGATGCGCGCAAGCTCCTGCGTCTGCTCGAAACCACGCTTGCCACGGCCACAGGCCAAGGCATCACCCGCATCGAAAGCGAATGGCTGATTGGCACCTTGGGCGAGCAACTGCGCCAATACGACAAAGGCGGCGAGCACTTCTACGACACGATCAGCGCGCTGCACAAAAGCGTGCGCGGCTCAGACCCCGATGCGGCGCTGTACTGGCTGTGTCGCATGCTCGATGGCGGCGCCGATCCGCGCTACATCGCGCGCCGAGTGATCCGCATGGCATCAGAAGACATTGGCCTGGCCGACCCGCGCGCCCTGCGCATGGCGCTCGACGCGGCCGACACCTACGAGCGGCTGGGTTCACCCGAAGGCGAACTCACACTTGCACAGTGCGTGATCTACCTGGCGGTAGCGCCCAAATCCAACGCCAGCTACACCGCTTACAAAGCCGCCCGAGCGCTGCTGAAATCTGAGCCCACGCGCCCTGTACCCATGCATTTGCGCAACGCACCCACCAAGCTCATGAAAGGCTTGGGTTACGGCCAAGGCTACCGCTACGCGCACAACGAGGAAGACGGATTTGCCGCAGGCGAAAACTACTGGCCTGAAGGCTTGGCCGCGCAAAGTTTTTACGCGCCGGTGGATCGGGGCCTGGAGATCAAAATCGCCGAGAAGTTGGCCCTGCTGCGCGCCAAAAACGCTAACTGATCGGCACGGAGAAAGCCTGCTCAAAAAGCGGCTTGTCCACAGGGAAAACGCGATGATCCCCCTGGCTATACTCCCGCCACTTTCGCAGGTGGCATGGTGCTCGCATCAGCCACTCAGTGGGTGGGGGCAGCCGGTCCGTTTTGTGTCTCGGCGGGAAGTGCGCGTTGAATCGGTGCTGGCCCAGCCCTCGTGAGAATTGGAGCGCTTTTATGGACATCTTCATCCAGCAGGTCATCAACGGCCTGGTGCTGGGCAGCATGTACGCTTTGGTGGCCTTGGGCTACACCATGGTGTACGGGATCATTGGCCTGATCAATTTTGCCCACGGCGAAGTGCTGATGGTGGGCGCGCTCACCAGTTGGACGATTGCCACCATGATGATGGAGGCCATGCCGGGCGCACCCAAGTGGATGATTCTGGTGCTGGCCATGCTGATTGCCTGCGTGGTGGCCGCCAGCTTGAATTTCGTGATCGAAAAAGTGGCCTACCGCCCTTTGCGCAACAGCCCAAAACTAGCGCCTCTCATCACCGCCATCGGCATGAGCATCCTGCTGCAAACGCTTGCCATGATGATTTGGAAGCCCAACCCCAAGGCTTACCCCTCGCTCATGCCATCGCAGCCCTTTTTCATCGGCGAAGCGGTGATTTCGGCCACCGACATTTTGATTTTGAGCATCACCTGCATTTCGCTGGCCGTGCTCTCGTATTTGGTGAACCGCACCAAGCTGGGCCGCGCAATGCGGGCAACAGCAGAAAACCCGCGCGTGGCTGCGCTCATGGGCGTGAAGCCCGATCATGTGATCTCGGCCACCTTCATCATCGGCGCGGTCTTGGCTGCAATCGCTGGCGTGATGTGGGCGCTGAAATACGGCACCGTGCAGCATGCGATGGGATTTTTGCCAGGCTTGAAGGCCTTCACAGCAGCCGTCTTTGGCGGCATCGGTAATTTGGCCGGCGCGGTGGTGGGCGGCGTACTGCTGGGCTTGATCGAGTCGATTGGTGCGGGCTATATCGGCGATTTGACGGGAGGCGTGCTGGGCAGCCACTACGCCGACATCTTCGCCTTCATCGTGCTCATCTTCGTGCTCACCATCCGACCGCAGGGGTTGCTCGGCGAACGGGTGGCGGATCGAGCGTGACCCACTGAGAGGCAACAACCATGAACTTCTTAGACAACCCCAAACAACGCCGGATCGCCATGATCCTCGGCGGCATCGCGCTCCTGATCCTGCCGCTCGTGCTTCAGCAATTCGGCAACGCCTGGGTGCGCATTGCCGACATTGCCCTGCTCTACGTGCTGCTCGCACTCGGCCTGAACATCGTGGTGGGCTACGCAGGCTTGCTCGATCTGGGCTATGTGGCTTTCTACGCCGTGGGCGCTTACATGTTTGGCCTGATGGCTTCGCCGCACCTGTTTGAAACCTTTGAATGGATCAAGACGGCGTTTCCAAACGGGCTGCATACGCCGCTGTGGATCGTGGTGCCAGCGGCTGCGCTCTTGGCAGCGATTGCTGGCGTGGTGCTGGGCGCTCCCACGCTCAAACTGCGCGGCGACTACTTGGCCATCGTCACCCTGGGCTTCGGCGAAATCATCCGCGTGTTCATGAACAACCTGGATCATCCGGTGAACATCACCAACGGGCCAAAAGGCATCGCACAAATCGATGCCATCAGCTTGTTTGGACACGACTTTTCAAAACCGCTGGATCTGGGTTTCGTGATTTTGCAAACCCCGGCGCTCTACTACTACCTCTTTTTGGCGCTGGTGATTGCAAGCTATGTGATTTGCGTGCGCTTAGCGGATAGCCGCATCGGCCGCGCCTGGATGGCGATCCGCGAAGATGAAATTGCCGCCAAAGCAATGGGCATCAACACCCGCAACTTGAAGCTCTTGGCTTTCGGCATGGGCGCCACGTTTGGCGGCGTAGCAGGGGCCATGTTCGGCGCTTATCAGGGCTTCATCTCGCCAGAATCCTTCTCGCTGATGGAAAGCGTGATGATTGTGGCGATGGTAGTGCTGGGCGGATTGGGGCATTTGCCCGGCGTGGTGTTGGGTGCGGTTTTGCTCGCATCCCTGCCAGAGGTGCTGCGCTACGTGGCTGGGCCATTGCAGCAAATGACCGATGGCCGACTGGATGCCGCCATCTTGCGCCAATTGCTGATCGCGCTCGCCATGATCATCATCATGCTGATGCGGCCCAAGGGCTTGTGGCCATCGCCTGAGCACGGCAAATCGCTGCAAAACAGGGGGGCCTGAAGCCATGAGCGATCTTGTGTTGAATGTGTCGGGCGTGTCCAAACGCTTCGGCGGCCTGCAAGCCTTGAGCGATGTGGGCTTGCGCATTGAGCGCGGCCAGGTCTACGGGCTGATCGGGCCGAATGGCGCGGGCAAAACCACGTTTTTCAACGTGCTCACCGGCCTCTATACGCCCGACAGCGGCAGCTTTGAGCTAGCGGGCAAGCCCTACACACCCACGGCCGTGCATGAAGTGGCGAAAGCGGGCATCGCCCGCACCTTCCAAAACATCCGCCTTTTCGCAGAAATGACGGCGCTGGAAAACGTGATGGTGGGCCGACACGTGCGCAGCAAATCAGGCGTTTTGGGGGCGATTTTTCGCACGCCATCCTTCAAAGCTGAGGAAAAAGCGATTGCCGATCGCGCGCACGAACTGCTGGAATACGTGGGCATCGGCAAACTGGCCGACTACAAAGCCCGCACGCTCAGCTATGGCGACCAGCGCCGTCTGGAAATCGCGCGCGCCTTGGCCACCGACCCGCAATTGATCGCGCTAGATGAACCAGCCGCTGGCATGAACGCCACTGAGAAAGTGATGCTCAGAGAGCTGATCGACCGCATCCGCAAAGACAACCGCACCGTGCTCTTGATCGAGCACGACGTGAAGCTCGTGATGGGCCTGTGCGACCGCGTGACCGTGCTCGACTACGGCAAAGAAATCGCATCTGGCAACACCACCGATGTGCAAAAAAATGCCAAAGTGATCGAGGCTTACCTCGGCACTGGCGGCCACTGAGCGGAGCGAAGATTCATGGCAAACACACTGCTTAAGGTCTCGGGTCTCAAAGTGGCTTATGGCGGCATCCAAGCCGTGAAAGGCGTGGATTTCGAGGTGCGCGAAGGCGAGCTCGTCACGCTGATTGGCTCCAACGGCGCAGGCAAAACCACCACCATGAAGGCCATCACCGGCACGCTGGCGCCCCAAGAAGGCTCCATCGAATTCATGGGCAAAAACATCAAGGGCTTGGGCGCTTGGGATTTGGTGAAACAAGGCCTGTGCATGGTGCCCGAGGGCCGAGGCGTGTTCACCCGCATGAGCATCACCGAAAACCTGCTGATGGGTGCCTACGTGCGCAACGACAAGGCCGATGTCGACGCCGATGTAGAAAAAGTTTTTGGCATCTTTCCGCGCTTGAAAGAGCGCAAAGACCAACTCGCTGGCACCATGAGCGGCGGCGAGCAGCAAATGCTCGCCATGGGCCGCGCCCTGATGAGCCGCCCCAAAGTGCTCTTGCTCGATGAGCCCAGCATGGGCTTAAGCCCCATCATGGTCGACAAAATCTTCGAAGTCGTCAAAGACGTCTCCGCCCAAGGCGTCACCGTGCTCCTCGTCGAGCAAAACGCCAGCCGAGCCCTAGGCATCGCAAACCGAGGCTACGTGATGGACACCGGCACGATCACCATGAGTGGCGAAGCGAAGGGCTTGCTGAGTGATCCGAAGGTGAGGGCGGCTTATTTGGGGGAGTGAGGGTGCAGCGCGGCGAGTCCGGCCAATCGCTACCTAGCCGAGCCAATTTGTCGCTTTGTGCCTACGTGATGCGGTCCCTTTCCAACTGCGCTCCGGTAGTAGAACGAACCGCCGAAGCGAATTGACCACGATCCGTTTTTATTGACTTCCAAACTTCCCACGCCTCCTCTTTGCACGAAGTGATGCAAGGCCGTCAGCTCAGGCTGATATCGCGCGTCCAAACCCGTCCCGCCCAAGTAGTAAAGAGTGAACAAGGGGTTGACGTGTCCGCCTGCTGGCAGCTCGATTTGGCTATACGAATAGCTCACGCACTGCCAAAGCATGTCGCGGATTTTCACGTCTGGCTTCTTGCGTTCACCGTGATTGAACAGCTTGACCTCGACAACAACCCAACCGCGATCAAAACCTCGCTCAATGAGATGAGGCCTGGGTTCGATCACAAGATCGTAAAGAACTTTCTCTCCTTCGTGCTTATGCCAGCCAGACCAACCTTCATGGACAAGAAAGTCAGGGGTTAGCAGCTTACGAAGCCAGTCTCGCGTGGGCGACTCGATATCGCTCATTCAGATATCCACCGTTCCCGCATAACCCCAGTGGATGGGCGGCACATCCCGCTCAATCCACCTGAGCGCCACTCGCCTTCACAACCGATTCGTAGCGTCTGCGCTCTGCCGCCATGAAGGCATCGAAGGCTTGGGGGGTGCTGGGGGTTGGCTCGGCCATGAGGCTGGCGAAGCGGGTTTTGGTGGCGGGTGTTTGGAGAGCCGCTGAGAAGGCGGCGTGGAGGGCGGCCATGCGTTCTGCGGGGATGCCTTTGGGTGCGGCCAGGCCCCACCAGGTGTCGATTTCGAAGCCTTTCAAGGTGTCGGCAAGTGCGGGCACTTCGGGCATGGTGGGGCTGGGTTTGGCGCTTGTGACGGCAAGTGCCTTGATGCGGCCCGAGCGGATGTTGGGTGCAGCTGTTGCCAAGTTGTCGATGTTGAAATCCACTTGGCCGCTCAGCAAACCCATTTGCGCGGGGTTGCCGCCGTTGTAGGGGATGTGAACGGCGAACACGCCTGCGGCCTTTTTGAACATTTCCCCAGCCAAATGGCCCGCGCTGCCATTGCCGCCTGATCCATAGTTCAACTTGCCGGGGTTGGCTTTGGCATAGCGGATGAAATCGGCCAAGCTGTTGATGTTGAGCGCCTTGGCTTTGTCGGCGTTGATCACGAGCACATTGGGCACGCGCAGCATTTGCGTGATGCCTGCAAAGTCCGTATCGGCGTTGTAGGGCATCTTGCGGTAGAGCCAGGGATTGATGGCGTGCGTGGCCACAGCCGCCACCCCAATCGTGAAACCATCGGGCGCGGCCTTCGCAATGGCGTCAGCCCCGATGTTGCCGCCCGCGCCGGGGCGGTTGTCGATCACCACCACGCCCAGGCTGTCTTTCGCTTGCTCGGCCAGGGCGCGCACGGTCACGTCAATCGGGCCGCCTGCGGCATAGGGCACGATGATCCGAAGCGGCTTGGAAGACGCAGTGGGCTGGGCCCGTGCAAGCCAGGGCGCGGCAGCCAGAGCCGCCAAGCCGCTCAGGACGGCTCTGCGGGGTGTTCGGGAGGCAAATTTGAAGATTTTCATCAACTCTGTCCTAGTATTTATTACGTTTGTTGCTATCTTTTTTGACATGTCATGAATGGCAAGGCGATGGGCGCGCTCAGCCCTTCGACAAGCGCAGGGCGAACGGATTGGGTGTTTGGGTCGTTGGACGAATCATGGCAGCTCCACATCGCCCATGCGGGCCACGATGGTTTGCGCTCGGCCGCTCAGGTAGGCTGAGTTGGGCAGCTTCTCGAATCGCTTGGGCGCAGGAAGCATCACGGCCAGGCGCGCGGCTTCGTAGGCGCTCAGCTTGGCGGCGGGCTTTTTGAAATAGCGCTGCGCAGCCGCCTCCGCGCCAAAAATGCCTTCGCCCCACTCTACTGAATTCAGGTAAATCTCCAGCAGCCGCTCTTTGGAGAGCACCGCCTCCAGCATGAAGGTGAGCACCAGCTCTTGACCCTTGCGCACATTGGTGCGCTCGCCGCTCAAAACGATGTTTTTCGCCAGTTGCTGAGAAATCGTGCTGCCGCCCACCACTTTGGGCGGGCGCTTGGACTTGCTGGCTTGGGCGCGGGCTTCGCTCTTTTCATTGCGCTGGATGGCTTTGTTCAGCGCATCCCAATCCACGCCGCCGTGCTCGATGAAGCCACCATCTTCGCTGGCGATCACGGCTCGCTTCAGGTTGTCTGAAATCTCCTCTGCGGGCACCCAAACATGCCGCCATTTGCCCAAATTGCCGTCGGTGGCCAGGGCATAGGCCTGAGCCCGCTGAAATGCGGTGGATTCGGGATTCACCGCCAGCATCGCCACCACTTTGCCCAGCCAAAGCAGTTGCAGGGCAAGCGCAGCGCCTACCAGCAGCAACAAGAATCGCAGCGCCACGCGCAACACAGAGGAGCTTTTGCTACCCATATCTCCTACTCAACGGTTCGTGAGCTTGGTTTCGAGCACTTCATCTTTGGTGAACTTGAAGCGCGACACCACCACGATTTGATCGGCTTTCTTGCGCATGGCAGCGCTGAAGCGACCAAACGGCCCGGCATTGCGGGCAATGGCCTGTGCCCTGCGATCCAGCACGGCATTGCCAGATGATTCCACCACTTCCGTTGCCACCACGCGGCCATCGTGGTGCACCGTCACGATCATGGTGAGCTCGCCGTAGAGTTTTTGGCCCGCAGCGGTGGGGAAGTTTTCTGTGCCTTTGTCTTCGATGCGGCGGCGTAAGCTGTCGTAGTACAGGGCGTACACCTCTTCCCGGGTGTTGGGCGAGATGTAGCGGCGCTTGGGGCGGGCGTTTTCTTCGTTGATGCGCTTTTCAATCTCGGCCAGCATGTTGATGAGCTGCTTGCGCCGCTCTTGCTTGGCAAGCGCCTCTGGCGAATTGGGCTGCTGCTCGCGCGAAGGCGCGAGATTGGCGATCTCTTGCTTGATTTGGGCCAGCATCAGCATTTGCTTTTGCTGCAAGTCCTCGATCTTCTTTTGCTCGTCTTCGGCCGCGTCGCCCAGATCAGTCAATGCCGAAGGCGGCAGCGGCGACGTGGCGCGGCCTTTGCTGTTTTCGCCGCCGCCCAAAAGCTG
>JAAFHN010000155.1 GCA_013298415.1 Comamonadaceae bacterium | reverse complement strand
AGTCACACCCGGTGCCTGTTTGGCCACAGTGAGCGAAAACTGCCCTGTCACGCCGCATTTTGTGACCGAGTTCTCCACCGAACCTGCTTGGGTGCCCGCGAATGCCGACACCATTTGAGTGGCCGCATCAAGCACCGCTTGGGCCTGAGGATCAAACACTTTGTAAAGCGCAAACGCTTGCTGCGCATAGCCCAGCGCAGCACTGCTTGACACGACCAAGCTGTTGGTGAATGCGCTCGCGGCACCACCACCGACCGCACCGGGGGAGGCTCCGGTCGGTGTGCTGCTCGTGCCCGTCGAGGGCACAGTCGGTGTGCCCACAGAGGCGGGCGGCGGCTGCAAAACCACGGTGGCTGCGCCGCTCGCTTGCACGGCGCCGTTGCCAATGAGGGTCATCGTTGTGGTGCTGTACATGTCGATCACACTGTCGGCTTGGTGGTCCACACTCACGGTGGCCACATCGGCATCTGCATTCAAGAGCAACTGCGTGTTGCCTGCGCCTGGGATTGCGGTGACCAGCATGGCCCCAGTACCCGACTCGCGCTGCCAATCCGTTGCGCCGATGGTGCGCTGCAGCGAAGGGCTGATCTGGATGGCTGCCTGCCCGTCGGCAGCAAAGCCCACCGCGCCCGTGCGCCGCGTGCGGAGCACACCCGAAAAATTGCGCGACTCACGAGCGGCGTCGGCACTGGTTGAGCCGCTGAAGTCTGTTTGCGCATCGACCCGGGTCGTCGCGATCCCGAAACCGTCCACCACATTCATCACGTAGCCTGCGCCGGCAGCGTAATTCGCGATGATCGCGGACGCATCTGAGGTGATGGCTCCCACACTGAGCGCGCCGGTGCTCAGAGCAGTGGAAACGCCATCCAGCGGGGATGCGAAATCGACCAACTGCATCGCAAACTGCATGCCCACACCAGGGCGGATGTTGCTCATGGTTCGCTGCGCGGTGAGGCGGATGTAGCCGTGGAGTCGACCGCCATCTTCGTAGCGGCATTCGTTAAAAACGATGACGACAACATCGCCCTGCGCCCAGCCCAAACTGGCGGCAGCGCCACTGGCTTTGCTCCAGCTCGTGGTGCTGTTGCCAGTTTTGGAGCAGGCCACCGTTTGATCGCTGTAGCTGGCTGCCGTGAGCGCAGAAAAACTGGTGACCAGGTTTGCACCCACCCGCACGGCAAACCGGATTTGTTGGTCTAAGGCTTTGGTCGCTCGGTAGGCCGAGGATGCAATTTCCAAAGACTGCTGGGCTGAAAGCGGTGCTGTGAACACCGTGCCGCTGCCGCTCGCGAGCGTGCTGGTGTTCAGGCCCGATGCGGTGCCCGGAATGGCCACCGAGCCGGGAATCGGCGGCAAGGTCGTGGCAGCGGGAGAGGACGCAACGGGCGCAGCTGCCGAGGCGCTGGGCGCCGGGGCCGGTGCAGGGGCGCTTGCCGACGTGGTGGACACCGACTCTTTCAGCGTGGTGCCGCCGCCGCATGCACTCAGGAAAAACGCCAAGCCCAGCCAGGCCCAGCTGGCTCGGCGGCAGCGAGTGAAATAGTCCGTCATGCGAAGGAGGTGAGTCTGCCAGTGAGCATGGGCGCCGCGGGCCAGGATGTCAAGCCCGGAGTTGGGCCGCTCCACCCATGTAAGGCCGCAACACCGAAGGCACAGTTACGGAGCCATCCGCTTGCTGGTTGTTTTCCAGCACGGCAACCAGCGCACGGCCGACCGCCAGGCCTGAGCCGTTCAAGGTGTGCACCAGTTCGTTTTTGCCATTTGCCGCTTTGTAGCGGGTTTGCATGCGGCGGGCTTGGAACGCGCCCATGTTGCTGCAACTGCTGATTTCACGGTAGGTGTTCTGCGCGGGCAGCCACACTTCCAAATCGTAGGTTTTCTGGCTGCCAAAGCCCATGTCGCCGGTGCACAGCAACACGGTGCGAAAAGGCAGTTCAAGCGCTTTGAGCACGGCTTCTGCGTGGCCCACCATGTCTTCCAGCGCGGCGTCTGAGTTCTCGGGCGTGGTGATTTGCACCATCTCTACTTTGTCGAACTGATGATTGCGCACCAAGCCCTTCATGTCGCGCCCGCCAGAGCCTGCTTCCGAGCGAAAGCAAGGGCTGTGCGCGGTGAGTTTGATCGGCAAATCTGTTTCAGCCAGCACCGAATCGCGCACGCTGTTGGTGAGCGAAATTTCGCTGGTGGAGATCAGGTATTGCTCCAACTGTGGGCCGTCTGCCTCAGATGCGCCCCCGCGCGTCACCCAAAACATGTCGTCTTTGAACTTGGGCAGCTGGTTGGTGCCTTCCAGCACTTCTTTGTTCACGATGTAGGGCGTGTAGCACTCGGTGTAGCCATGCGTACCGGTTTGCAAATCGAGCATGAATTGGGCGAGTGCCCGGTGCAATCGCGCAACTGGCCCGCGCATGAAGGAAAAGCGCGCGCCGCTCAGCTTGATGGCGGTCTCGAAATCTAAGCCCAGTGGCTTGCCCACATCCACATGGTCGCGCACCTCAAACTCGAAGCTGCGCGGCGTGCCCCAGCGGCGCACTTCCACGTTGCCCGCTTCGCCTTCGCCAAGTGGCACAGCTGGGTCAGGCAGGTTGGGCAACATCATCAGCATGCCGTGCAGCTCGGCCAAGATGGCTTCGTTGCGCACGGCGCTGGCTTCCAGCTCGGCCTTCATCGCGCTCACTTCGGCCATCAGCGTATCAGCCTCGGCATGCTGGCCCTTGCCTTTGAGCATGCCGATTTGCTTGCTTTTGGAGTTGCGCTCGGCCTGCAGGCTTTCGGTGCGCACTTGAATGGTTTTGCGCTCGGCTTCCAGCGCCGAAAAGCGCGGCACATCCAAGAATTCTTGCGGCTTCTTGCGCGACTCAAGCCGCGCCACCACGGCATCTAGTTCTTTGCGAAGCAGGGCAATGTCAAGCATTTAGTTCAAAAAATATAGCAACAGATTAAGTAAATACCTGGACAGAGGAGGAATTTCCATCCGATTTAGCTCTTGCACAGCATTGTAGGCCCACTCCAAGCCGCGGGCGTGCATGCCCGGAGGCTCACATCCGCGTGTGTGAGTTAAGTCTTGCATCCATATTTCTTTTGTACTAACATCGAAGTGTCAACTTTGCTCCAGTTCGAATGTCACTGGAGACACGTCATCCGGTTTCACACCCGTCGCCGCGACCTTGGTTTGCGCGGCCGGCTCACCAAGCCCTTCCTTCGGGGCCCTGGAAGCGCGTTCAGCCTGTGCTCTCAGCCTGTTCAGATCGGCGCTTTTTTTTGTTTATTTCCCTGCTTCAATCCGCCCTCAGGGCCAGCCCGCCCGAGGCCATGGATTCCACCATCGCCGATTCGGGCTATTTGCCCACTCGGCGACCACCTTGGTACGCCTCCGCTCCGCCGGTTGACGCGGAAAACGCCGCGCTGTGGGCGCGGCTTTGCGAAGGCTCAGCCGCGCCGCGCCAAAGCGCTTGGGAGTGGGCCAGTCCACGTGAGCGCCTGTGTGCGGAAATCGGCGAAGCGCTCTTAACCGCTCCGGGCTTTTTTGCCGCCACCCAGAACTTGGCGCTGAATGCTGCTGGCGATCTGGTCGCGGTGTATGTGCCGCAAAGGCGCGAGCTGCTGTTGCGCTCAGATCTCAGCGATTGCAAGTGGCACCACCTGAGCGTGCAAACCCTACCCGGGCCTGCCAACCCCCTGCTCGGCAGCGTGCCCTGCGAGCCAATTGCCATCTCCGAAGTACTGTGGCTCACTGGCATTCACCACCCAAGCGCGGTGGATTTGGTGGGCAACAAGCCGGGGCAACTGCGTTTGGCCCTGCGGCGCTTGCCTGAGGTGGCCACAGCCTCCATCCAGCCCAGGCATTTGCGATTGCTCACTGCGCTCGGTCGCGGGCCTTCGAGCTTGTGCGCGCTTGCGCGATCGGCCAAGCTCAGCGACTACGACCTGGTGGCAGCCGTGCTGCCGCTCGTGCTCACACGCTCGGTGCGTTTCAGCTGAAGTCTGCCGCCGGTACCTCGCCCAGCGACGTACACGATGGGACGCTTCGCAGAGCCACCGCCGGGCTTTTGAGGCACTGACATTGCGGATGATGAGTATGGGTGTTGTTGCTACTTTATTTGTAGCATCAAATTCTTATTTCAATTGGACAGTGTCGGGAAAAATCATCAAATCCGCGCTCAAGCCGACGTTTTGGGCAGGTTGAACGCATCGACCACCGCATCGGCATGTGCTTTGGCCTGATGCGCGGCATGTTGGTGCTTGGCCAGAGCCTCTCGGTCTGATTGCATTTGCGCTTCCAAATCTGCCCTGCTCTGCTTGGCCATGGCAATCAGTTGGTTCGTGTCATGGCGCACGGCGTGGCTGGCTTGCATTTGGCTCAGGTTGTGATCGCGAAAGCTTTGCGTCACGCGGTGCGCATGCTCAGGCTCAAAGCCGAGCGCATTCAACACCTTATGCGATGTGACCATGCTGGATTCAAACAGCTCGCGCTCAAAGCCCGAGATGCCACGATCCAGCATGTCGTAGGCGTGCGTTAGATCCTTCACCCGCACTTGCAGCTTCAGATGCGGGTAGCTGGCGCGAGCCAAATCCACGATGGCGTTGGCAGCTTCGGCGCTGTCCACGGCCACCACCAGCACCTTGGCCTCGGCTGCGCCCGCCAATCTCAGCAAATCAGCACGCTGTGCGTCGCCATAAAACACACGGTAGCCAAAGCGCCGAGCGGTCTCGATCCGATCCGCATCGTGATCCAGCACGGTGACGCGGATTTGCTGCGCCATCATCACCCGCGACACGATTTGGCCATAGCGCCCGAAGCCCGCCACGATCACGGGCGCATCTTGCTGCTCGCTGATTTCATCGGGTTTTTCGGTGTTGCAGTTGGCAAATCGGGGCAAAAGCAGTTTGTCAATCGCCACCAAGATCAAGGGCGAGAGCAGCATGCTGATGGCCACCGCACCAATCAGCAGCGATGAAGTTTGCGCGGCCAGCACCTTGGCACCCGCTGCCGCTTGAAACACCACAAAGGCGAATTCCCCGCCTTGCGCCAGGAGCAGCGTGAACACAGGCCGATCCTGAAAGCCCACGCCCATTTTCTTGGCCAGGAAGTAAATCACCGCCGCCTTCACCACCAAAAACCCGATCACGATGCCCGCCACCAGCAGCGGAGAAGCGAGCAACACCGCGAAATCGATGCTCATGCCCACCGCAATGAAAAAGAGGCCCAGCAGCAGGCCCTTGAAGGGCTCGATATCGGCTTCCAGCTCGTGCTTGTATTCGCTTTCTGCGAGCAGCACGCCGCCCAAAAATGCACCCAAGGCCATGCTGAGCCCCACGCTTTGCATCAGCATGGCGATCGACACCACGATCAAAAGCGCCGCCGCCGTGAACACCTCGGGCGTGCGGCTGCGGGCGATCCAGCGCAGCGCAGGGCGCACCAGCAAGCGGCCGCCGAGCACGATGCCCGCGATCACACCCATCACTTTCGCGAAATCCCAAAGCCAGCCTGAGCCTTCCGCCCCGCCAGCTTGTGCGGCCACGGCGCCCACGCCCAAAAGCGGGATCAGCGCCAGCATCGGAATCGCCGCCACGTCTTGAAACAGCAGCACCGAAAAATTGGCCTGCCCGGCTGAGGTGGGCAGCATTTGCCGCTCTGCCATCACTTGCAGCGCAATCGCTGTGGAGCTGAGCGACAAGCCCAGCGCGGCCACCAGCGCCACCTGCCAGGCCACGCCGAAAGCCAGCGCGGGCAGAAAAATCGCCGCTGCGCAGCCCAGCACCTGCGCGCTGCCCCAGCCAAAAATAGGCCCACGCAGCCGCCATAGCCGCGAAGGCTCCAGCTCCAGGCCCACCAAAAAGAGCATCAGCACCACGCCAAACTCGGCAAAATGCAAAATGTCTTGCACGTTGCTCACAAGCCCGATGCCAAAGGGCCCTATGGCGATGCCAGCAAGCAAATAGCCCAAAATCGCACCCAAGCCGAGCGCGCGTGCCAGCGGCACGGCAATCACAGCGGCAGCCAGGTAAATCAGGCTGTTGCTGAGCCAAGTGGGTGCATGTTCCATGAGCTGGCCTTTTGAATTTTTAGCAGGTGTGTCATGCCAATTGTCGTTGTAGCCAATCCCAAAGGCGGTGTGGGCAAAACCACGGTGGCCAGCCACATCGCTGGCTTTTTCGCCAACCAAGGCCACAGCACCATGCTTGGCGACATTGACAAACAGCAGTCTTCTCGCTTGTGGCTTTCCCAGCGCGCCGAAGCCGCCACCAAAATCCACACTTGGGATGTGAACGCCGACCGCATCGCCCGCCCGCCCAAGGGCACCACCCATGTGGTGCTGGATTCTCCCGCTGGCCTGCATGGCTGGCGCTTCAAGGAAAGCCTGGGCATGGCGCAGGCCCTGGTGATCCCGATCCAGCCCAGCATCTTTGACATGTTTGCCACCAAAGCCTTCATC
>JAAFHN010000244.1 GCA_013298415.1 Comamonadaceae bacterium | reverse complement strand
GCTGCGGGCGTTCAGGTAGCGCTCTCGGTCGGCCAAATCGGCGTGGGTGAGCAGCACTTGGGCGCTGCCCACTTCGTTGGCGCGCAGCTGCGTTTCGTACATCTGGGCCAAGCCCATTTGGCCCACAGCTGCTGCGGCTTGCAGTTCGTTGATTTCTTTGGGCCTCGTCGCCCAGCCCAGGCGTTTCATGCCCTCAGCAATCGCGCCGCTCGAGACCATCACCACTTCGCGCCCGCTTTTCACGAGCGCGGCCAATTGCGTACACCAGCGGCCAATGGCATCAGCGTCAAGGCCTCGCCCGTCGTTGGTGACCAAGCTGGAGCCGACTTTCACGACGATGCGTTTGGCGGCAGCTAAGTTCACGGCGCTTTGGGTGCTCGCAGTCTCCATTTTTGTGTCTTTTCCTGCCTCTGTCCTAGTATTCATTGCACTTGCTGCTATTATTTTTGAATCGCCTTCAATTCCTCGGCGCGCAGGGCTTGCGCAAGCCGCTCCGCTTGGCGAGCGGCGTCTTCCTCGGCTTCGCTTTGCGCTGTGCGCGCTGGGTCAAAGCGCGGGTCAATGTGGGCCTTGGGTTTGGAGTCTTCGTGGCTCTTGCGCAAATGTTCGTAAATGGCGCGGGTCAGTGGCTCTAAGCCCTGCCTAGCGAGCGCAGAAATCTCAAACACGGGGCCTTTGTATTTGAAGCGCTTCAAAAAGTCTTTCACGCGCGCCTCGCGTTCCTCGGCAGGCACCATGTCGAGCTTGTTGAGCACCAGCCAGCGAGGCTTGGCGTGCAGCTCGGGATCGTATTTTTTGAGCTCGGCCACAATCGCTTTGGCTTGGGCAACCGGGTCGATGCTGTCGTCAAACGGGGCGAAATCCACCATGTGCAAAAGCACGCGGGTGCGCTGCAAGTGGCGCAAAAACTGATGCCCTAAGCCTGCGCCTTCGCTTGCACCCTCAATCAAGCCGGGCACATCGGCGACAACAAAGCTCTGCGATGGCCCCACGCGCACCACGCCCAGGTTGGGGTAGAGCGTGGTGAATGGGTAGTCTGCGATCTTGGGGCGCGCGTTGGAAATCGATGCGATCAGCGTGCTTTTACCCGCATTGGGCATGCCGAGCAGCCCCACATCGGCCAGCACCTTCAGCTCCATGCGCAGGGTTTTGCGCTCACCCGGCCAGCCGGGCGTTTTTTGGCGCGGCGCGCGGTTCACGGCGGATTTGAAGCGCATGTTGCCAAAGCCGCCGTCGCCGCCGCGCGCCAGGCGAATTTTTTCGCCGTCTTTCATCAATTCAAAGAGCACCGCGCCCGTTTCCGCGTCGCTCACGATGGTGCCTACGGGCAGCTTCAAAGTCACGTCTGCGCCCGCTGCGCCAAACATGTCGCTGCCCATGCCGTGCTCGCCGCGTCCAGCGTCGAATTTGCGGGTGTAGCGGTAGTCCACGAGCGTGTTCAGCCCGCTGTCTGCCACCGCCCACACGTGCCCGCCGCGCCCGCCGTCGCCACCGTTGGGGCCGCCGAACTCTTTGTGCTTTTCGTGCCGAAACGACACGCAGCCATTGCCGCCGTCTCCAGCAGCAATGTCGATGGTCACTTCGTCAACGAATTTCATTCCGGGGCTTTCAGGGGGCAGTTTTGGTCGCTTGAGCAGCTATTTTAGAAGAAAAATACACCACTGTCCTAGTGTTTATTGCATCTGATGCTACAAAATATGTAGTGACTGAGCAGCGCCAAACCCCCAAAGAAAACGCCCCGTCAGGCGGGGCGTTTTGCGCTGCGCTTGCCCTTGCAGGCAAGCCAGGGATCAAGCTGCCGCTGGCGTGATGCTCACGACGTGCTTGTTCAGTGCGCCCTTGTGGCCAAAGCCCACCACGCCGTCTTGCAGCGCAAACAGCGAGTGGTCTTTGCCGATACCCACATTGGTGCCTGCGTGGAACTTGGTGCCGCGCTGGCGCACGATGATCGAGCCTGCGGTGACTTCTTGGCCGCCGAAAGCTTTCACGCCGAGCATTTTGGGCTTGGAATCGCGCCCATTTCGCGTAGAGCCGCCGCCTTTTTTCTGTGCCATGGTTTAGCTCCTTGGAATCAGTTGCCGACGGCCGTGAACAGCAGCTCGGTGTACTGCTGGCGATGGCCTTGCGATTTTTTGTAGTGCTTGCGACGGCGCATCTTGAAGATGCGCACTTTGTCGTGCAGGCCGTGCGCCACAACCGTGGCTTTGACCGTGGCATTCGGAACAAGGGGAGTGCCCAAAACCAAGCTCTCGCCCGCGCCGAGCGCGAGCACCTGGTCAAACACCACCTCTTGACCCACAGCCGCAGTGATCTGTTCTACTTTAAGTTTGTCGCCAGCAGCAACTTTGTATTGTTTGCCACCGGTTTTTATGACCGCGTACATGTGAAATCCTTCAAAGGTTGAAGTAACGGAGTTCCCCTGATTTCAGAGGAACCTAGGATTATAGCCGAGCTTTGGCGCTCATCTGCGGGTTTACGCGGACTTGCCAGCGCGGTGCGCGCGGTGTTTCGCCCAAATTTGCCGCTGCACCGCACACCGGATAATCGGCAGCGCAAATTTGTTTTCTCGCCCGAGTCGTTTGTTGAACCCGAACCCCGCATCCCCCCCATCACAACAAACTGGCATGGCCCAAGCGCTCGCGCTGGTCGCGCCCGACATGGCCTTGGTCGATCAGCTCATCCAGCGCAAGCTCAGCTCAGACGTGCCGCTCGTGGGGCAAGTGTCGCAATACATCGTGGCAGCGGGCGGCAAGCGCTTGCGCCCTGCGCTTTTGCTGCTGATCGCAGGTGCGCTGAGCTGGCGCGATGAGCAGCGCGTGAATTTGGCTGCCATCGTGGAATTCATCCACACCGCCACTCTTTTGCACGACGACGTGGTGGACGAATCGAGCCTTCGCCGTGGCCGACCCACGGCCAACCACGCCTTTGGCAACGCGGCCAGCGTGTTGGTGGGCGATTTTCTGTATTCCCGCGCTTTTCAAATGATGGTGGACGCGAAAAACATGCGCGTGATGGAGATCTTGGCCGATGCCACCAATGTGATCGCTGAGGGCGAGGTGCTCCAGCTCATGAACATGCACAACGCCGAGGTGGACGAAGAAGCGTATTTGCGCGTGATTCGCTCCAAAACCGCCAAGCTGTTCGAAGCCAGTGCGCGTCTGCCTGCGGTCATGGTGGGCGCGGGCGCTGCCGCCGAAGAAGCCTGCGCCACCTATGGGCAAGCCATTGGCACCGCGTTCCAAGTGATCGACGACGTGCTTGACTACCAGGGCGATGTATCGGCTCTTGGCAAGAACATTGGCGACGATTTGCGCGAGGGCAAAGTCACGCTGCCCGTGATCGTTGCCATGCAGCGCGGAACAAAAGCCGAGCAAGATTTGATTCGCCACTGCATCGAAACCGGAGTGAGCGGCGAGGGCGGCGAAACCGAGCTGGCCCAGCGCCTTCAACAGATCGCTGCGGTGGTCGCGCGCACGGGTGCCATTGATGCCGCACGCGCCGCAGCGCAGGCCGAAGCCCTGCGTGCCCAAGCCTGCGCGAAGGCCTTGCCAAGCAACGCTTACAGCACTGCTTTGCTACAATTGACCCTGGAGCTTTTGGCCCGCAAAACCTGAGAAATCTTTGGTGTCGCGCGGCGACCGAGGGCCAACATCGGGGTGTAGCTTAGCCTGGTAGAGCGCTACGTTCGGGACGTAGAGGCCGGAGGTTCGAATCCTCTCACCCCGACCACTCACCCCGGTCCAAACCAGCGCTCAGGCCACCGCAGAACCCGGGCGAGCACAGGTGTCTGACTTGAAATTGACCAACGCTACGTGAAAGCCATGCGCACAGGCGCGGGCTGAGGGTGAATAATGCGGCTCATGCGCGGCCGCGAGAGCCGCGCTCAAGCGTTGGAGCGTTTGTGGGCCGTGTTGTAAAAGCAGTCTTGCCGCAGGGCGAATTCAGCGCACACCTCTTTGGTGAGCAAGGCCCTTGGGTGGTCTGCTGGCCCACGCTGCTTCTCGATCACGCGATGTTCATCGAGTTTGCCGAAGGCCTGGATGGGTCGTTTCGTTGTCTCTTGATTGATCCGCCTGGCTGGGGCTTAAATCGCGATCTGGTGATTCCCCAAGCTTTGCCAGACCTGCTGCGCGTGGCCACAAGCCTGCTCGATGGCTTAGACATCGAGCGCTGCCACTGGGTGGGTCTTGGCCTGGGGGGGCAATTGGGCGTGCTCGCGCAGCACAAAACCCCCCAGCGTTTTTTGACCATGACCTATCTCAGCATGCCGCTGATCCGCGCAGCGCGCGTGACGCTGGTTGCGCAAGTGCTGCGGCGCGTGATGCTGTGCACGGCTATGGGTCGGCGCAAAGTGGTCGATCAAATTTGCAGCCAAATGGGCTACGCGAGTGAGGCGGAGGCGGCCAAAGTACACGCGCAAGTCCATGCCGCCGTGGATCAGTGCAACCCCAAGGTGCTGCAGGAGGCCTCGCCCACGCCGCAGCACGAACTGGACAACTTGCGCGTTGCGCTGAAGCGATCTGCCGTGCCCTCTCTTTTTTTGGCTGGCCAGCATGACCGAGCATGCTTGCCACGAGACCAGCAAACGGCCGCGCAGTTGGTCGCAATCAGCCAGTTCATCACAGTCGATACAGGATTTTTCAGCGTCTTGGCCAGAGCCAAACTGTGTGCCGAGCATTTCAAGAGCTTCGTGCAGCAACACGCAAGCGAGCGCGTCCCGGGAGTCTGATTCAGCGGCTTGCGCGATACGGCTCGTCGATTGCCAAAAAGGCATCTTCCGCGCGGGCATCTTGCTCCCAGAGCTGCATCGCCTCAAGCGCAAACACGCGCTGCATGTAGGCCTGGATGGGCTCGGGCACTGGCAATCCGTAAGTGCGAATGCGCCAGCACACGGGGGCGAAGTAGGCGTCTGCAATGCTGAACTCGCCGAAAAGCAGCGGTCCGCCCGAGCCTTCGAGCAGCGCCGTCCACATCTGCACGATGCGCGCCAAATCGGCTCGCACGCCTGCTTGATCGCGCATCAA
>JAAFHN010000518.1 GCA_013298415.1 Comamonadaceae bacterium | reverse complement strand
GCTTTTTTTCATCTGCGCAAGCCGCTGGGCCTCCAAGTGCCAGCCGCTCACAAAACTGCCGCTCACCGTGCGCAGCCAAAAGGCGTACACGTTTTCACCGCGCCGCGCGCTCGCCGGGTCGTCGAACGTGGCGGCCTTGGGGTGATGTCCTCGGTAGTGCTCCACCATGAAGTGCGCGTACCACACGCTCCACATCAAAGCCCAGCCCATCGCCCGATCCAATTTGCTGCGCGAATGGCCGAGCTCATGGGCAAATGTGATGCCCTGCGCCCCCGCCATCCAGCCCACCATGAAGGCAATGCCCAGAATTTGCAGCCAAGTGAGAGACGGGTTGGTGGCAATCGTGTACGCGGCAACGCCCATCATCGTGAACTGAATCGGCACATAGCCCCGCACGATCACTTTGTGCATCCAATGCTCGCCTTGGGGTGGAGCAGATTGCTGCGCCCCAGGCACAAAGTGGTCAATCAGCGCAATGCCCAGCCAAAACACGATCACGTAGTGACCAGCCGTGGTGGGTTCGCGCAGCAAATGCGCAATGCCCAGAAGCGGCAAAAGCCAGGCGAGCAGAAAGCGCCATTGGAAAACACCTGATGGGGTGGTCGAATCAGCTGGGGCATGGGTCATCCGCGCATGTTATCGCTTTCGGCATCAGAGAGCGCCCCGATAATCCACCAAGCTATGAATCCACGCCTTGCCCTGCTTCAGCCCTACCCTTTTGAGCGACTGAAAACCCTGTTTGCTGACGTCACGCCCAGCGTCTCACACAAATCGATCAGCCTCGGCATCGGTGAGCCAAAGCATGCGACCCCGGCTTTGGTTCACGACGCCATGACGGCGAACTTGAAGGGCCTGGCGAGCTATCCAGCTACTGCGGGTGAGCCTGCCTTGCGAGAAGCGTTCGCGGGCTGGCTGCATCGTCGCTACGGGGTCACGGTCATCCCACTGACCCAAACGCTTCCGGTGCTCGGCTCGCGCGAGGCGCTGTTTTCGCTCACGCAAACGGTGGTGGATGCGAGTAAGCTGCGAGCAACCGTCGTCTGCCCGAATCCGTTTTATCAAATCTACGAAGGTGCCGCGCTGCTCGCCGGAGCCGAAGTGTTCTACGCCCCGGCCGATCCTGCGCGCAACTTTGCCGTGGATTGGCAAGCAGTGCCCACCGAGGTGTGGCAGCGCACGCAGTTGCTTTTTGTCTGCTCCCCAGGCAACCCCACAGGTGCGGTGATGCCGCTTGCCGAGTGGCAAACGCTCTTTGACCTATCTGACCAACACGACTTCGTGATCGCCAGCGACGAGTGCTACAGCGAGATTTACTTCCGCGATCCGCCGCTGGGTGGCTTAGAGGCCGCAGCCGAGCTGGGCCGCAGGGATTTCAAAAACCTGATTGCGCTCACGAGCTTGTCCAAGCGCAGCAACGCCCCTGGCCTGCGCTCGGGCTTTGCGGCGGGCGATGCCGCCATCATCAACGCCTTTTTGCGCTATCGCACTTACCACGGCAGCGCGATGAGCGCAGTAGTCCAAGCCACGAGCATCGCCGCCTGGAGCGACGAGACCCACGTGCAGGCCAACCGCGCCGAATACGCGGCCAAGTTCTCAGCTGTGCTGCCTATCCTCCAGCCCGGGATGGACGTGCAAGCCCCAGACGCTGCCTTCTACCTCTGGGCAGGCGTGCCGAGCCAGGTTTGCCAAGGCAGTGATACCGAGTTCGCGCGCCAACTGCTCGCTCAATACAATGTGACGGTTCTTCCCGGCAGCTACCTCGCAAGGCCCGACGCGAACGGCCACAACCCCGGCGCAGGCCGCGTGCGCATGGCCCTCGTTGCGCCGCTTGCCGAATGCACGGAAGCCGCCAAGCGCATTCGCCAATTCATCGAAAACCAACCAACATGACCCCATCCATCGAAACCACTATCAACGCCGCGTGGGAAGACCGCGCCAAGCTCAGCGCCACCGACTGCCCCCAAGACGTGATGGATGCCGTGAACACCGCCATCACAGCACTCAACAACGGCAGCCTGCGTGTGGCCACCCAAGAAAGCGTGGGCAAGTGGACGGTGCACCAGTGGGTGAAAAAAGCCGTGCTGCTCAGCTTCAGGCTCAACGACAACGCCCTGATGCGCGCGGGAGATCTCGGCTTTTTTGACAAAGTGAAAACCAAATTCGCCCACCTGAGCGAAGAAGAAATGAAGGCCAGCGGCGTGCGCGTGGTGCCGCCTGCCGTTGCGCGGCGCGGCAGCTACATCGCCAAGGGCGCGGTGCTCATGCCCTCTTACGTGAACATCGGTGCCTACGTGGGCGAAAACACGATGGTGGACACCTGGGCCACCGTGGGCAGCTGCGCGCAAATCGGCAAAAACGTGCATTTGAGCGGCGGCGTGGGCATTGGCGGCGTGCTGGAGCCGCTGCAAGCCAACCCCACCATCATCGAAGACAACTGCTTCATCGGCGCGCGCTCCGAGGTGGTGGAAGGCGTGATCATTGAAGAAAATTCTGTGATCAGCATGGGCGTGTACATTGGCCAAAGCACGCCGATTTACGACAGGGCAACAGGCGAGACGACTTACGGTCGCGTGCCTGCAGGCTCCGTGGTGATTTCTGGCAACTTGCCCAAAGACGGCGGCAAATACAGCCTCTACGCCGCGATCATCGTGAAACGCGTTGATGCGCAAACCCGCGCGAAAACATCTTTGAACGACCTGCTGCGGCCTTGAGTCGCCGAA
>JAAFHN010000611.1 GCA_013298415.1 Comamonadaceae bacterium | reverse complement strand
CGTTCGTGCAAGACGACGGCCACATTTTCTGCACTGAAGATCAGGTGCAAGCCGAGGTGCTGGCCTTCACGAAGCTGCTGCAAGCCGTGTACAAGGACTTCGGCTTCACGAACATCATCTACAAGCTCTCCACGCGCCCCGCGCAACGCATTGGGAGCGACGAAAGCTGGGATGCAGCAGAAAAAGCGCTGGCCGACGCGCTCACCGCTGCGGGTTGTGATTTCGAGTATTTGCCAGGCGAGGGCGCTTTTTACGGCCCCAAAGTGGAATACACACTGAAAGACGCGCTCGGCCGACCGTGGCAGTGCGGCACCATCCAGATCGACCCCAATTTGCCCGAGCGCCTGGATGCGGAGTATGTGGGCGCCGACGGCTTGCGCAAGCGCCCCTTGGTGCTGCACCGCGCCATCGTGGGCAGCTTGGAGCGCTTCATCGGCATCTTGATCGAGCAGCACGCAGGCGCGCTGCCAGCCTGGCTTGCGCCCACCCAAGTGGCCGTGCTCGACATCACCGATGCACAGGCCGAATACGCCCAATCAGTTGCACAAACGCTGCAAAAACAAGGGCTTAGGGTGATTACAGACCTGCGCAATGAGAAGATCACCTATAAAATACGGGAGCACTCCTCGCAAAAGCTGCCTTACATCTTGGTCGTTGGCGACAAAGAAAAAGAAGCTGGCACCGTGGCCGTGCGTGGACGTGGCAACAAAGATTTGGGTGTGATGCCGCTGGCGCAATTTGCCGATTTGATCGCGCAAGACATTGCAGCCAAGCGCTGAGCACACAAAACCAACCGAATCAGCGGATTGGAGGGCCACAGAATCAGTTTTTTAACTGTTCATGCCCTCTGTCCATGTATTCATTGAGTTTGTTGCTACTATTTTTATAGTTTATTTGAACTGGATACTGCCATCGCTACTGAATACCGCGACCCGCGTCGGCCGCAACGAGAAGAACGCAAACACCGTTTGAACCGCGAAATCACCGCCCTTGAGGTGCGCCTCAACGGCCCAGAGAATGAGCCCTTGGGAGTCATGTCTTTGCTCGAAGCCTTGCGCCGAGCCGGTGATTTAGACGTGGATTTGGTCGAAATTTCAGCCATGGCGAACCCGCCGGTCTGTCGCTTGATGGACTACGGCAAGTTCAAATTTCAAGAGCAGAAGAAAGCCCACGAGGCCAAGCTCAAGCAAAAAGTCATCGAAGTCAAGGAAATCAAATTCCGCCCCGGCACCGATGACGGCGACTACAACATCAAGCTGCGCAACATCCGCCGCTTTTTGGAAGAAGGCGACAAGTGCAAGATCACGCTGCGCTTTCGTGGCCGCGAAATGAGCCACCAAGAGCTCGGCATGGCGCTCGTGCAGCGCATCCGCGATGATTTGGGCGAGGCCATCTTCGTAGAAAGCATGCCCAAGCTCGAAGGCCGCCAGCTCATCATGATGATTGCGCCCGGCAAGAAGAAAACCGCTGCTGAGAAAGCCGCCAGCGCCGCCGCCCGCAGCAATGCCGAAACAGCGATGGCTGCTCTGGCGTCGGCCGCGTCAGAAGGCTAAGCCAATCCTTTCGAGCGAGCGAGACACTTCTCGTTAGAGTTGCATCACACGCAATGAAAAAGGGGCCGTTTGGCCCCTTTTTTTTGTGGCGTGGTTTCTACTGATTCCGCTCCACGGTGCTCCGGCCCCACAGCTGGCGCGCTGAGCCGTCGCAGGGTTCCAGCACGATGGGCGTGTCAGGCGGCACGGTGCCGTTGGCAATCTGCGTGTTTTTGGGAATGCCGACGCAGAGCGAACCATCGCCGCCTTTGACTGAGCCAACCATCATGCCCCAGTACCTGGTGTCTCCGCCCATGTTGCGCGTCTCGATCCACGCCTTGGGCGCGCCGTCGCAGGAGCCCATGGCCAGCCTCGTGCTGCCTTGCTGCGGGCGCATGCAGCTCGGGTCCGGGCCGGTGGTGGCCACTGGCCCGACCGGCTCAGCATAGATCCTGAATGCAAAGCTGGGGTTGTTGGGCGTGCACGGCACGAGGCGCAGTACGCCCAGAGGTCCCGTGTGCATGCTCAGGCATCGGTCGGCAATGTCCGGGTGCAGCAAGCGAGTCACAGTCACCGATCTGAAATTCATGCTCTGGTAGTACGCCACCGATTTGCCAAACGGTGTCGTCGGATCGACGTGCGCCCAGGGTGCCGCCAGCACTGGAGGAGGGGGAGGCGGTGGCGGAGGAGGGGGCGGCGGGGGTGGGGGAGGAGGA
>JAAFHN010000451.1 GCA_013298415.1 Comamonadaceae bacterium | reverse complement strand
TAGTGGCTTGGGATCAGCGCGGCCACGCGGCATCAGGCGGCGCCCGCCAGCGGGTGGATTCCGCTGAACAGTTGGCTGGCGACATGCGGCTTGCGGCCGAAGAAGCCGCCAAACGCCATCCCGGCGTGCCCGTGTTTGCCTATGGCCACAGCATGGGCGGCTTGGTAGCGCTGAACTATGCGTTGGCAAACGAAAAATCCCTGCGCGGCTTGATCGTGAGCAGCGCGGCCTTGAAGCTGCCTGATAACGTGAGCGGCGGTCAATTGGCCGTAGTCAACACGCTCTCTGCACTCGCGCCGGGCTTGGGGCTCGACGCCATCGACGAGGCCAAGCTCGCGCGGCCGGCGCAGTCGCGCCAAGCGCTTGCCGCCGATCCGCTGCTTGCCCGAGACAAAGTGCCCGCCCGCAGCGTGGCCACCATCTTGGGCGGCATCGAATCCGCGAGGCCGCGCTTCGCCTCTGTGAAACTGCCGCTCTTGATCCTGCACGGCACTGCAGACCAAGTGACCAACCCCGCAGGCAGCCGCGATCTCGCCGCCCAAGCCGCCAGCACCGACAAAACACTGAAGCTCTACGAATCAGCACTGCACGATTTGCTGCACGACTCGGATGCCGAACGGGTGCGGCAAGACATCGTGGGGTTTGTGGCGAGGGTTGCCGGGGCTCCGGGCGCTGTGAAGTCCTGAGCGCTGTGGCGTAGGCGGTTGCGCTGCTCGACTCGGATTTGCTCTCTTTTGTGTAGCGACCAATACAATAAAAACCTGGACAGATAGAAGAACAGCCTGACTATGACCATGCCTCAGATAGAAACCCGTTCGCCCTGAGCTTGGTCGTTGGGCATCGCCAGCGGCTTCGACAGGCTCAGCCCGAACGGACGGGTTGGCGCATCTGAGGTATGGTCTTAATCAGGTAGAAAAGCGCCAAAATCGCAGTGACGACCGCCCGCAAGGAGCCTGCGGAGCAGACCGCAAACCGCACGGACGCCAAAGCCGCCGCCCTCGTGGGGCCACCAAAAGCACCCTGGGGGTCGAAATCAACCACAAATACCACTTTTGTCCAGGTATTCATTGCCTTCATCGCTACGCTTTTGTGAGCGATTCACCGCCGCTGAACCTGCGCTGTGCCAAAGCCGCAACCGGGCCGGTTTCGTCGGCTTTTCGCGAGGCAACATCGCCAATGCCGCCTGATGCGAATGGAGATTCAGATCAGTCGCGCCGCATGATGTTCTGTTGTTCGCACAGGAACTCCGAAAAGGCAGCAACCCTAGAGCTGATCAGCCGCCGTGAGGTGTGCAAGACCCACAGCTCGATGTCGCCTCCTGGCACTTCGCCCCAACACACGAGCCGTTTTGCGGCCAGGTCGGATGCGACCAAGTCTCGCGCCAAAATCGCCGCGCCAGCTCCCGCCAACACTGCATCACGGATCATCAGTGGCACGGGTAGCCGAAGCACGGCGCGTCTCATGAAACTGAACTGCGCTCCATCGGCAAGTGCGCTCCAGGTGTCAAGCGGCTTGGCTTGTAAACCCACCACTGCAGGTGTGGCCGCGCCGACCAGTCCATCACTGCCGGGTGCTGGCCGCGCAAGCGTGGGAGGTGCAACGATCAACAGTTGATCGCGGTAAAAGCATCGCCCCACCAAGTCGCTGTTGGGGCTTGGGTTGACCCGAATCACCGCGTCATAGCCCTCTTCAATCAGATCCACGAGCCGATCTTCAATCGTTACCTCGAGGTCAACCTCTGGAAAGCGGGCAACGAACTCTGTCGCCAAGCGCCCCATTGCCATGTGCCCAAACGTCACGGGCACACTCAAACGAAGTTTGCCTTTGGGTTGCCCACGCGCCGAGGAAATCTCGCCAGCAATTTCCTCGATTTCGCCCAGCAGTCCGTTGGTTCGTTCGTGCAAGGCACGCCCCTCTTGCGTCAACCTGAACGATCGCCCGACACGCTCGATGAGTCGGATGCCAAGGCTTTGCTCCAGCTCGACCACGTGGCGCGACAGCGTCGCCTTCGGTCGCCCGACGGCTCGGCTCGCGCTTGCATAGCCACCATGTGCGGCAACCAAATTGAAATCAGCGAGCGCGACAAGGTTCATGATCGTTCCATTTTCAAGATGATTCGTCCTGTATTCGAGTATTGATAATCATTTTAGAACGATCTACATTCAAATGGCTTAACCGACAAGCAAGCCATGAAACCCCATCAAATCCACCACCCCGCATCTGCCCTTGATCAGCAAACCGTGGCGGGCATTCGCGCCCAAACTGCAGCTTTCAAAGGAACGATCAACAGCCCTGAGGCACGCCCCGGCTACGATGCCATGATGTCGGCCATCCCCGCAGCGCTGGGCGTGGAATATGAAGCAGCCGAGGTAGGCGGCATTCCTGGGCACTGGTGTCGCGTTGCCGGCGCACCCGCTGACGCGGCGCTTCTGTATCTGCACGGCGGCGGCTACATGGTTGGATCAGCAAGCGCCTACAGGCCATTTGCCAGCCAATTTGCGGCGCGCGCTGGCTTCAACGTCTTAATCCCAGACTATGGTTTGGCACCCGAGCGCCCCTTCCCTGCTGGTTTGCAAGACGCACGCGCAGCATGGCACGGCCTGCAAGCGCAAGGCATCAAGCGCATCGTGATCGTGGGCGACTCCGCCGGGGGCGGACTGTCCCTGTCGCTGCTGGCTTGGGTAAGCGCCGAGGCCGCGGCGGGTCGCACGGTGGCACCCGTTGCCTGTGTCGTGATGTCGCCCTGGACGGATCTTGCTCTGACCGGTGAGAGCTATGCCACGAAATCGGAAGAAGACCCCTACATCACGCAAGACATGCTGCGCATTTGCGCTGCGCTGTATTTGGGCTCAACGAATCCAAAAAACGCCGAAGCCTCACCGATTTACGGCAATTTCGCAGGTTTGCCCCCCATTCAGATTCATGTGGGAACGAGCGAGGTGCTCCTCGACGACAGCTTGGACTATGCCGAGCGTGCTGGAGCCGCTGGCGTGCAAGTGAGCGCGCATGTTTGGCAAGACATGCCCCATGTGTTTCCTTCGAGCTTTGCCATGCT
>JAAFHN010000345.1 GCA_013298415.1 Comamonadaceae bacterium | reverse complement strand
CCGGCAAGCCGAGGCGCGGCACGGTCAAGTCGAGCAGCCAGACCGCCAGCCCAGCGGAAAGGAGGCTCAGCACCAGACGGTGCCGTACCGACACTTTTTGGGTCAAGTCTTCAGCGAGACCGATCAGAAACACCGGCAGGACCACGGCCATCGTTTTGAAAAACAGCTCTGCATCGAAGAAGGTGTGGGTATGCGGCACGAAGGCCGACGCCGCCGCTGCCGCCACGCAACCGGCACCGAGCGCCACGCCACCGATGCGTGGCACGGTGCCTGCATGAAATCGCTGCACCTTGCCGTCGTCGTAGGCTTTGGCATGGCTGGTCGCGTAGCGCACCAAATAGATGCCCACAAGCCAAGAAGCCACAAATGCAACCAAGGCAATCGCTACCATGCGCCGATTGTCGCAGGGACGGAGCGCTTAGGGGCTGTGGTGAGCTTGTGATCCGGTGGCGAGCCGCGCCTCACGCTGCCTGCGCTCATGGGCACAATGCAGTCCCGGCGAGTGATGGGTTTTGGAAGCGCGAAGTCAAGCTTTTGACCCGCTTGCCGCCGAACTTACACTACGGCTCGTCGGTAACGGCTCGGTGCTTGAGGCCACTCAGGAATTTAGCCCCGATCATGCAAACGCTAGGACAGATGTGCAAAAGACCAAAAATTTGACGCATGAGGGGCCGTTTTGAGGCTCGTGGCTTCGGTGGTGAGCCATGGCCACGCGGCGATGCTGTTGGACCTGCTGCGGGACATGGCCCAAGCGAAGTGCCCAGTCGATGAGTTGCTCATCACCCTCAACCTGGCACACGAGGACGTGAGCGCACTCCAAGCTTTGGCCAACGAGCTTCCCTTCGCCTGCAGGTTTCTGCGCAATGTGCGGCCGAAAGGGTTTGGTGCAAACCACAACCGAGCGTTTTCAAGCGCCCCTCCCCACGATGTGTTCGTGGTGCTCAATCCTGATCTCCGCTGGCCGAGCGATCCTCTCGCACCACTCGCACAAGCTGCGATGGCAGACGGCGTGGGCGTGGCCGCTCCGTGTGTGCGCTCGCCTGGAGGCCCGGTAGAAGACTCCTGGCGAGAAACCCTGACCCCTTGGCGTTTGCTCACACGCTACGCGCAGCGCAGCCGTGAGCCCGCAGAGCGGCCTGATTGGGCGGCCGGCATGTGTTTGGCTTTCCGTGCTGAGGCCTTCGCCGAAGTCGAGGGCTTTGACGAAGCCTATTTCATGTACTGCGAAGACATGGACTTGGGCTTGCGTTTGCGCGACGCAGGCTGGAAAACCGCGTTTTGCAGCGATGTAAGCGTCGTGCACGCCGCTCGGCGCGCGAGCCGCAAAAGCCCGGAACACGTGCTCTGGCATGTGCAAAGCCTCTTGCGTTTTTGGTGGCGGCGGTTTCTCGCGCGCCGGGAGCGCGCGGCCAGGGCCAGAGCGCGCGCGGCCAGTTGAAGCGCAACACGCTGTGGAATCTGGCCGGCATTTTGCTGCCGCTGGCCGCAGCGGTGTGGGCCATTCCGCTCTTGATGCGCGGATTTGGCGAGGCGCGCTTTGGCGTGCTGGCGCTGGTGTGGGCGCTGATTGGTTACTTGGCACTGTTTGAACTGGGCCTTGGCCGCACGATGACGGTGAAGCTCGCGCCGATGCCTGCGAGCGGGGAGCGCGCTGCGCTGGTGCGCTGCGGATTGGGCCTCTCGCTGGCTGCGGGCGCTTTGGGTGCGCTGCTTACCGCCGCGCTGTCAGGCGTGCTGGTGACAGGCTGGCTGAATGTGCCGAGCGAGCTGCAACCCGAAGCGCAGCGTGCTTTTTTGTGGGCCGCCCTTGGCGTGTTGCCCACGGTCGGCACAGGCGTGGCGCGTGGGGTGTTGGAAGCTTCGCAGCGTTTTGCGGCATCGAATGCTTTGCGACTCGCGCTGGGTTTGGCGGGCTTTTTGCTACCGCTTGCGGTATTGCAGCTTTGGGGTGTGAACTTGGAGGCTGCCGTGGCAGCGCTTGTTGCTTCGCGCTGGGTGTGCTGGGTGTGGGCGCTCTGCCTGGTTCGTCGCGACGCGAGGCACAGTGGCCGCGGTTTCGTTGCGGGTTTCAGCCAGCGCTCAGCCAATTTGCTTCGCTTTGGCGGCTGGCTCACGGTCAGCAGCGTGGTGGGGCCGGTGATGGTGTACGGTGATCGCTTCTTCATTGGCGCGAGCGCAGGCATGGCCGAGGTGAGCCGCTACAGCGTGGTGCAAGAGCTGGTTCAGCGGCTTTTGGTGTTTCCCACGGCCTTCACAAGCGCCTGGCTCCCGCAGCTCGCCGCGCATGAGCCAGCCGAGCAGCGCAGAGCCGAGCGCGCCGGGCACTTGAAATTCATGGCCACGATGCTCTTGCTTTGTGCCATGGCGGCTTTGGTGTTGCAGCCCGCGCTTGTGCTGTGGCTGGGCGCGGAGCAAGCGGCGAAGATGCAACCCATGGGCTGGATTCTGTGCCTCGGCGTGTGTTTCAACGCGCTGGCCCAGTGGCCGTTTACGGCCCTGCACGCCCGGGGCAATGTGCGCGCCACTGCGCTTTTTCACCTGATCCAACTGCCGCTGTATCTGGCAGCCGTGCTCTGGCTCACCAGCGCCTACGGCTTGACCGGCGCGGCTTGGGCCTGGACATTGCGCGCCTTGGTGGATTGGCTGGGATTGGAATGGCTGATGCGCAAGCCAAAATCCGCCGCGTCATGAATACGTCGCCCGCTCATCGCCCCCGCTTTGGCCAAGATTGGCCTGCAGACGAGTTGGAAAGCTTAAGCGCCTGCCCGCTCTGTGGCGGGCCAGACGCAACCGTTGCCGCCCAGGGCGTGGAAGACTGGTCGTTTCGCGCTGCGCCAGGCCGCTGGACGTATTGGCGCTGCGCAGGCTGCGAGGGCCTGTTTCTCAACCCCCGACCCAAACGCGAGCACATCGGCCACGCTTACACCCGCTACTACACCCACGACGCTGGCGCGAGCAGTTCGGACCCGGAAACTGGCCTCAAAGCCCGCCTGCGCAGCGAAGCCTGGGCCGTCGGCTGGGGTGCAGATGTGGCCCCTCGCCTGCAACTCCCGCGCCTGCTGCATCCGCTGCTCAAACCCTTCGCCCGCAAGCTCTACCCCGGCTTCGTGGTTGCAAGCCTTGCCAGCTTGCCACGCGGCAAGTTTTTGGACGTGGGCTGCGGCAATGGCCGCTACTTGGGCTTTGCGGCTCGCATGGGCTTTTTCGTGCAGGGCATCGATCCTGATCCGGCTGCTGTCGCTGCGGTGCGCGCTAAGGGCTTGCCCTGCGAGCGAGGCGGGTTTGATGAATTAGACGCGTTGCCGAGTGGCTTTCAGGTGGTGCTCGCCTCCCATACCCTGGAGCATGCTCACGATCCGATGCAGGCTTTGCAGCGCCTCTTAAATCGGCTCGCACCCGGTGGCAGCCTGATTCTGGCGCTGCCCAACGCGCAAAGCCCCGTGTTTGAAGCATTCGGCTGCCATTGGCGCGGCTTAGAAGCCCCGCGCCACATCGCCATTCCCGCCCGCCAGTGGCTGATGCAGCGCCTGCAAAGCCAGGGCCTGCGAGTCACCCCCGCTGCCGTGAACCGCCCCTACACCTGGGCCGAGTCAGAAGCCATTGCCCAAACCCAGGGCCGCGCCGCGCCGCCGCCGCTCGCGTCCCCAGAGCCTGATCTCATTGAGTGTCTTGTTCAAAAAATATAGCAACAGATGCTTTAAATGATTGGACATAGGGGAAGAAAATCGTGAAATTCCCCAAAAACCGCCTCTGTCACGCACGTCACGGACAATCCCGGCATGTCATCGCTTGAACTGACGCTGCTTTACTTGCTGGCCGCTGTGCTGGGGGTGGTGGCTTGTCGCATGGTCAAGT
>JAAFHN010000062.1 GCA_013298415.1 Comamonadaceae bacterium | reverse complement strand
GGCGTGCGCCGTCGAAGAGCTTGCAAAAATACATGTCGAAGTCGCGCAAAAAGGCTTTCATGCCGTACACGTCTGACAGCGCAATGCCCAAATCGCCGCGATACTCTTTCGCCCAGCTCTCAAAGGCATACACCTGGCTGTCTCGCAGGCGGGGGCCGAGCGCTTGGCAGGCTTGCAAATACTCGTGCGCCATGGTGCCCAGCGGCGTGAGGCCGAGCTTCATGGCTTGCTGCACGTTGCTCGTGCCCGCGAGTTGCTGCCCAAGGCCATTGGCCAGCACGCGCAGCACTTCTTCGTGCCAGCCTTTTGAAAAGCGGCGGCGGGTGCCGTAATCGGCGATCTTGAGCGCCTCCAGGCCCGGCGCTTTGAGCTGCGCAATTTTGCGATCCAGCCGCGCCCTGCCCTCTGGCGTGTTGGGCACTGGGGCTGCGTGGCGAAAGTACACCTCGTTGACGATGGCAAGCACGGGAATTTCAAACAGGATCGTGTGCAGCCAGGGGCCGTGGATCTCGATGCTCAGCTCGCCATTGGCAAGCGGCTGCACGCTCACGTATTTGGCATTCAGCTGAAAAAGCCCGAGAAAATCGACGAAATCGCTTTTGATGAAGCGCATGCTGCGCAGGTAGGCGAGCTCGTCTTCACGAAAACGCAGGGTACACAGCTGCGCGATCTCGGTCCGCACTTCGTCGGCATGCCGCGCCAAGTTCACGCCAGGGTTGCGGCAGCGAAACTTGTAGCCCACCTGTGCCCCTGGAAACTGGTGCAGCACGACTTGCATCATCGTGAACTTGTACAGATCGGTGTCGAGCAGGCTGGTGATGATCATTTTGGGATTATCCCGGGATGCTGCGGGTTCGGCGTTGCAGTGGCAGCGCCTTGGTCTGGGCGACTCTTCGGTCACGGTACATGTCATTTTTGATTCTCATGATGGTCATTTGGTGCATAATGACCATTTTGAGAAACATAAGTGCTTGAACCTGCCGCCCCCCCCCAAGCTCAGAGCGAGCCAGCGCTTGCCTTGGCCCAGCTCGGCGAGAGATTGAGGCTGCGCCGCAAAGCCATGAGCGTGAACGCAACGACCGCTGCGCAGGCGGCAGGCATGTCGCGCGTCACGCTGCACCGCATTGAACGCGGCGAAGCGAGCGTGTCGATGGGGGCGTGGGCAAGCCTGGCGCAGGCGCTCGGTTGGCGCATCCAAGCAGGGGCGGCAGACGAACCACAAAACCACACGAGCGACAAGTTGCTGATCCCAACCCAGATTGAACTCGCGCAATACCCACAGCTTGCTGCCATCGCTTGGCATCTGCCCGGCTTGCAGAGCCTCAGCCCCGCGCAAGCCTTCAAGCTCTACGAACGCAATGCGCGCCACATTGACGATGCAGCGCTGACTCAGCCGGAGCGCGAGTTGATGGAGGCGCTGCGCATCACGTTTGCCGATCTGCCGGTGATGTCCCAACCCTTGGCTGGGGCCGCTTGAACCCATGTTTCAGCGGCCTCATCACCAACGCATTGCGCACATTCTTCACTCGCTCAATGGCGAACGGCTGGCCGAACTGAGCTGCTACTTCGGTGGCGGAACCGCGATTGCGCTGCGCTGCGGCGAGTTTCGCGAATCGGTAGACATTGACTTTTTGGTGTCAGACGCAAATGCCTACCGAGAGCTGCGCAACTTGCTGACGACCAATCAGGGCTTGGCGGCGATCACCAAGCCAGACGCACCCCCGCTCGTGCTGCGCAAAGAGCTGCGCGCCGATCAGTACGGCATCCGCACTTCGCTGCTGATGGATGGGCACGGCATCAAGTTTGAAATCGTGCGTGAGGCACGCATCGCGCTTGAAAAGCCGGGTGAGCAAGACCTGGTGTGCGGCATCCCCACGCTCACGGTGCTTGACCTGGCCACTTCCAAGCTGCTCGCGAATTCCGACCGCTGGGGCGACACGGCAGTATTCAGCCGAGATGTGATCGACCTCGCGATGCTCGGCGCAAGCAACGCGACGCTGCGCAAGGCAGTCGCGAAGGCCGAGGCCGCTTATGGCGAATCCGTGCTCCGCGATCTTGGCAAGGCCATCGCAATGCTAGACACCCGAGTCGGCTGGGCCGAAAGATGCATCGCCGCCATGCAGATCAGCGCGCCCAAGGCATTGATTTGGCAGCGGCTTCGCGTGCTCCGCAAACTGTTGCCCCAAGCAACCGGTGCGGTTGCGGTTGCGGTTGCGGTTGCGGGTGCGCCGAGCACGAAAGCGTAGCTCTCGGCGCGAAGGCGTTACGCTCCGGTTCAGACCATTCACCAGCAGCCTACGCTCTTTCCGCAGCGAACAGACAACCCTCAGCTTCCCAATGAACGAGACAAGCCCAAACCCCACCCCTACGCCGCCCGCTCAAGACCGCATCGTGCGCACCACCCACACGATGCCCACGCCTGGCGGCACCCTGCCCTACGACTTGGAAGTGGGCACAGTGGTGTTGCGAGAAGAAGCTGTGGCAGACGGCAACCGCAACGGCTTCAAAGCCAAGGCGGAGCTGTTTTTCATGGCTTACACGGCCAAGGCTGAGGAGCCAAACCCCAAGCGGCCCATCACGTTTTGCTTCAACGGCGGCCCGGGCTCTTCCTCGGTTTGGTTGCACCTCGGCTTGCTTGGGCCAAAGCGGGTGAAGACATCGGCCAGCGGCCACAGCGAAGGCCCGCCCGGCGAGCTGATCGACAACCCGCTTTCGCTGCTGGTGCAAAGCGACTTGGTGTTCATCGATCCGATTGGCACGGGTTTTTCGCGCATGCTGAATGGCGAAAAAGTGAAGGAATTCCACGATTACCAGCGCGATTTGGATTCGGTGGGCGAATTCATCCGCAGCTATTTGAGCCGCACGCACCGCTGGGCCTCGCCCAAATACTTGATCGGCGAAAGCTATGGCACCACGCGAGCCGCAGGCTTGAGCCAACACTTGCAAGACCGTTACCAAATTGACTTCAACGGCCTGATGCTGATTTCCTGCGCGATGGATTTTTCGACGCTGCGCTTTGATGCGGGCAACGACTTGCCCTACGCGCTCTTTTTGCCCACCTATGCCGCAACGGCTTGGTTTCACAAAAAGCTTTCGCCCGCGCAGCAGGCAAAAACACAAAAGCAAGTGGTGCGCGAGGCTGAGGCCTTCGTGACTGCGGAGTACTTGCCCATGCTCTTCAAAGGTTCGCGCATCACGCAGACTGAGGCCACCGCGTTCGCCGAAAAGCTAGCCCAGCACTGCGGCCTGCCCGCCGAGATGCTTGCCCGCTGCAACCTGCGGCCCACGATTTACCGCTTTTGCAAAGAGCTGCTGCGGAGCGATGGCCTCACCGTGGGCCGCCTGGATTCGCGCTTTACCGCGCAGGATCGGGATGACCAAGGCGAGATGCCCGAGTTTGATGCGGCGCACGCGAACTTGCAGGCCGTCTACGCCGCGCAAATCAACCACTACCTGCGCCACACCGCACAGTTTGATTCACCCGAGCCTTACGAGGTGATGCAGAAGTTTTACTTGGACTGGAGCTACAAGAGCTTCATGGGCCGCTACCCGAACGCAGCTGAGGCCATGCGCGCGGCCATGCACCGCAACCCGCATTTGCGCATCTATGTGGCGAGTGGCTACACCGATCTCGCCACGCCCCACTTTGCGAGCGAGTACGTGCTCAACCACGCCATCACCCGCCGCGAACACCACGAGCGCATCCAGATCAGCGAGTTCGATGCGGGGCACATGATGTACATCCACCAAGCCGATTTTGAGCGGCTGTGTGCGGAGTTGGCAGCGTTTGTGACGTCCTGAGGTCGAAGCAGCCGCTGTGGTCTTGCGGCTGCTGGACTCAGGCTCACGTTCGGGCTGACTTGAGCATCGCCTCGCGAAGAATGGCGTTCATTCGCGTCTGGTAGCCCTTGCCTTCGCTTTTCAGCCAGGCCATCACATCCGCGTCGATGCGCACAGATGCGTGGGTCTTCACTGGCTTGAAAAACGGATTCGGCACGGCTCGTGCCCAAAAGCTTTCGTCCAGCGGAGGAATGTCGCTGTAGTCAATCGTGTCGTCTGGCAAGGCGGCCAGCGCCTTGAGCTCAGCTCTTTCCGCTGCCGTGAGCGGGGGCAGTTCTCCTTGTTTGAACCTAACCATTTTCATATCGCCGCCTTTCTGCTTTGTCTGCGCGACGTGCGCTGATGATGCGCACAAGTTCGACTTGATCATTGCTCAAGCGCAAGGTATGCGCTACGAGCAGCAACAGGCTTCCGTCCACCAGCCCAACCGTCTGCCAACGGGCTTCACCGCGTTCCACACGATCCAGAACCGAGTGCGCGAGGGGGTCGTCAAACACCCGGACCGCTTGCTGAAATCGAATCCCGTGCTTCGAGAAGTTGGCTTGGGCCTTTGCATCGTCCCACTCGATCTGCCGCTGCATTGTTTGCTTCAAACCAAAATTTGTATACACATTATTGTATTTTAAAACTTACACCAGCCGCGCACTGCGACAATCGCCGCCCAATGATTGTTCTATCCAACCTAACCCTTCGCCGCAGCGCCAAAGTGCTGCTTGACGCGGCCACCCTCACCATCCACGCCGGCGAAAAAGTGGGCCTGGTGGGCCGCAATGGCGCGGGCAAATCCACGCTGTTTGCGCTCGTGCAAGGCACGCTGCACGAGGATTCAGGTGATTTCTCAATGCCTGCTGGCTGGCGCATGAGCTCTGTTGCGCAGCACATGCCCGAAACCGACGAGCCCGCTACGGCCTTCGTGCTGGGCGGCGATTCACGGCTCATGGAGGCAGAGGCCGAACTTCAAGCGGCTGAACACACGACCCAACAGGCAGGCGAGTCTGAAGACGACTTTCACATCCGCCAAGGCGAAGCGATTGCGCATGCCCACATGTCGCTGGCCGATGCGGGTACACACGATGCGCCCAGCCGTGCCCAAGCGCTGATCCTCGGACTGGGCTTTCAGGTGAGTGAGCTTGAAAAGCCCGTGAACGCCTTTTCCGGCGGCTGGCGCATGCGCTTGCAGCTCGCCCGCGCACTCATGTGCCCAGCCGATGTGTTGCTGCTGGATGAGCCCACCAACCACTTGGATTTGGACGCTCTCGTGTGGCTAGAAGGCTGGTTGAAGCGCTTTGAAGGCACGATGATCGTGATCAGCCATGACCGCGAATTTTTGGATGCCGTCACCAAAGTCACGGTTCACATCGAAGCTGGCAAGCTCACGCGCTACGGCAGCAACTACAGCGGCTTTGAAGAGCTGCGCTCGCAGCAACTCGCCTTGCAGCAAGCCGCGTTTGCCAAGCAGCAAGACAAGATTGCCCACCTGCAAAAATTCATTGACCGCTTCAAAGCCAAGGCCAGCAAAGCCAAGCAGGCGCAAAGCCGCGTGAAGGCACTCGAGCGCATGGAAAAAGTTGCGCCGATGATCGCGGCGGGCGATTTCACCTTTGAGTTCAAAGAGCCCGCGAGCCTGCCGAACCCGATGCTGGCCATCACCGATGCAAGCTTTGGCTACGTGCGCGAAGACGATGCACAGCCGCCCGTGACGATCTTGCAAGGCGTGCAGCGCACCGTGCTCGCTGGCCAACGCATCGGCGTGCTGGGAGCCAACGGCCAGGGCAAATCGACATTCGTGAAAACTGTGGCCCGCACCCTGCCCTTGCTGGCTGGGCAATGCACCGAAGGCAAGGGCCTGAAGATCGGCTACTTTGCGCAGCAAGAGCTTGATGTACTGCACGAGGGCTCTAACCCCATGGAGCACATGGTGCGCTTGGCGCGCAGCGTGGGCGTAGACGCGCGGGAGCAAGAGCTGCGCGGCTACTTGGGCAGCTTCAATTTCAGCGGTGAAATGGTTCACCAGGCCGTGGGCAGCATGAGCGGTGGCGAAAAAGCCCGGCTGGTGCTTGCGATGGTGGTGTGGCAGCGGCCCAATTTGCTGCTGCTGGATGAGCCCACCAACCACTTGGATTTAGCCACCCGCGAGGCCCTGCGCATGGCCTTGGCGCAGTTTGAAGGCACGGTGATGCTGGTCAGCCACGACCGTGCGCTCCTGCGCGCCGTGTGCGACGACTTCTGGCTGGTGAGCCGTGGCGGCGTGCAGCCGTTTGACGGCGATCTCGACGACTACCAGCAGTTTTTGCTGGACGAAGCAAAACGCGTGCGCGAAGCCAATCGCATTGGCGCAAATTCGAATGCTGCTGTTTCGATAGCAACAAATGATGTAAATACTAGGACAGATGCTGGATTTGAATCAAAAAAGGCTGCTTCAGAGGCTCAAAAAGCCCTTGAAGCGGCGCAGACGGCCACAAAAGCTGCCGAGGGCCCCTTAGCAGGCCGCGATCAGCGCAAAACCGATGCGCAGCGCCGCGCGGCGGCTGCCGAAAAAACCAAGCCCTGGCGCAAGGAAATTGAGCAACTCGATGCACAAATGGCCCAGCTCGACGCCGAGCGAGACGAGCTAGAAGGCCTCATGCAGCGCCTCACCGACGGAGCCGACATCGCGCTCGCAGGCCGCCGCTTAAAGGCCATTGCAGACGAACTGGCCGAAGCTGAGAACCGCTGGCTGAGCCTGAGCGAGCGGGTGGAGGCAGCGCAGGCGGCTTGAACTCCGATCTGACTTGCGCCTCCGGCGAACGGGCGAACGGGCGAACGGGCGAACTGGCGAACGGCGCGACCGGACAACTCCGAGTTACCCTTGCTGATACGCTAGTCGAAACCAAAGAGAAGACGAAAGGTGATTGGAATGCAAGCCACACTTCATCGCGCCAAGCGATTTTTTACCGCCTGCGTGCTGCCGTGTGCGCTGATGATGGCCTTGCTCCCGTCTGCGGCCCAAGCGCCTGTCGATCTGCGGGTGGCCATCGTCATTGGTAACGCCGCCTACCCCGGTGCAGCCGCGCTCACCAACCCGGTGTCAGATGCGAGGGCGATGAGCGCCACATTGCGCGGCATGGGCTTTCAGGTGGTAGAGGCAACGGACGCTTCACGTTCCGAGATGAAAGCCGCGATCTCCAAGGCCAGCGAACAACTGCGAGGCAAAAGCGGTATCGGCATGCTGTACTACGCAGGTCACGGCTTGCAGGTCGATTGGCGCAACTACATGGTGCCGATTGATGCCAGGCTGTCAAGCGCCCGCGATGTGCCCGAGCAAACCGTGGAGCTTGGTGCCGTGATCGAGGCCTTCAAACAAGCTGGCAGCCGCATGAACATCGTGGTGCTGGACGCTTGCCGGGACAACCCCTTTCAAGGCGCAACCAGTGCCAAAGGCTTGGCCCAGCTCGACGCGCCGCTGGGCACCTTTTTGGCGTTTGCCACCGCGCCAGGCAATGTGGCCGATGACGGAACGGCAAAGGACGGCAACGGCCTCTACACCCGCTTTCTGCTTCAGGAGCTGCAAAAGCCGCAAGCCAAAATCGAAGATGTGTTCAAGCGCGTTCGCTTCAGCGTGCGCCAGCAATCGGGCGGCCGACAGATCCCGTGGGAGTCCACAAGCCTTGAAGATGACTTCTTTTTCAACAGTGGCGTGAAAGCCGTCGTTGCGCCAGCCCCGAGCGAGAAAGAGCGAGCTTTCAATCAAGAAAAGGCAGAGTGGGACAGGATCAAGACCTCCAACAATGCCGGGGACTTCTATGCGTTTTTGCAAAAGTACCCCAATGGCACCATCAGCGAGGCAGCAACCCACCGGCTCAACACGCTGAGCAAGCCCGAAGTCGTGGCCACGCCCGTGCAAGGGCGCGAGCCAGTGGATTACAGGATCATCTGGAAGTTGGGCAGTGCCTCCACCTTCGTGCGGCTGGATTTTCTGACCAAGTTGCCAATTTCTGAGCGCACAGCAGAGGTCACCTTTGTGGGGGGTGATCGGGTCGAGTTCAACAAGGGCGAGAACATCACCACGTTTTCAGGTGCCACCATGAGATCGATCAGTGGATCCAGTTTTGACCCCCCAATTCAAGCCTACCCCGCAGGTGACTTTCAGCTTGGCCAGCGATGGGCTTCCAGAAGCGTGGAAACCAGAGGCAACTACAAAGGTTGGATTGAGTTTGAAAACCGCGTGGTGGCCTACGAAGACGTCTCGGTCAAGCTGGGCACATTCAAGGCTTACAAAATGGTGGCCAAATTCAAAACGCAGGGTGGCACTCACGGCACACACACGCTTTGGATTGATCCCAGCATCGGCATGGTCAAGTTCATTCGCGAGGCCATTCGCAGCGACGGGCAGCGGGACTCCTTCATCGAAGAGATCACTGCCCGGCGCAACGGCGCGTAGTTTTGAGATCGGTGTCGCAGCCCTCCGAGCGATCTGCCAAGCCCGCGACGAGGCGCAACCCTGACTGTGGCTTAGGCGCGGACAGCTTTAGCTGCGGGCCAAATCGGGACGCATTCGGGCGCAAGGCCAGCCCTGCGTGAGCGCGTGCTGCACGTGATGCGGGTGACGCGTGGACGATGGGGCGTCAGCACGCTCTGCAGGCCCGAAAAATGAAAACAACGGCGATACACTCTAGCATTTGTATCGCATCCGAGCGTGCCATGTCCTTATCTCTGCGCTTACCCCTTCCGCTTGAATCCGAAATCCTTGCCTACAGCGGCCGCACGGGGTTGTCGAAGTCTGCGGTGATCGTGCGCAGCATCCAGGAATTTTTGCGCGCGCATGCCCAGCCGAGCGCGTTCGAGCTTTATGAGGAAGCCATGCGCGGCGTGAGCGAGACCGACGCCATTGCTGCCGCGCCGGATTCGCGGGCCCACAAGCAAGCAATCGCCCAAGCCGTACGCCGCAAGCATGCTGAGCGCTCTGCGCGTGCCTCAGATGCTGCTGCAAGCGCCGTCGGCGGCGCAGCACGCAGGCGCAAGAAAACGGCATGAAGATCCTGGCCGACACTGGCTACTTCGTTGCGCTCTTCAGCCCCAAAGACCACCACCACGCCCGCTGCAAAGCCTTTTTTTCGGGCTTCAAGGGCCAAACGGTGACCACCTGGGCGGTGTTCAGCGAAGTTTGCTTTTTGCTGAACGCCACTCAGCAAAAGGCCTTCTTCACCTGGGCATCCAAGGCCCAGACTCTGAACCATTTGCTGATCGAATCGCCGCCAGCCGAGGCCGTATCGGCACTCTGGGCGCTGATGGATCGCTACGAAGACTTGCCGATGGACTTTTGCGACGCAAGCCTCGTGTACCTCGCGCAGCAGCTCAAGATCAACAAAATGGCCACCACCGACGTGCGCGATTTCACCGTCTATCGCCTGCCCGCGAACAAGCGGTTTGAGCACGTTCTGTACCCGGTGCCAACTTGAGCGCTGAGCGCTTGGTATAATCCGTGTAACAAAAACTGCGACAGCAGCACCTCCGGTACAGAGCTTTTGAGCGCGACACGCGCCTAGCCGCCGCAAGGGCTGCACCCACTGATCGCCCGCAAAGGTTTTTGTGAACTCTGCGCAGTAAGCACGGGTCAAAGCGGTTTGCTTTGGCCGGTTTTGTTTCGCGCAATCGGCCCCATCTTCATTTGCAGTCTCCCCTACCACCTCAAGCCATGCCCACCACCAAAAAGCCCGTTCCCGCAGAAGCGCCCGCGAAGAAAACCAGCAAGGCAACGCCAACTGCTGTGGCAGAAGTGCCCAAGAAAGCAGGCAAAGCTGCTCCGGCTGAAAAAGCTGCTGCGAGCAAAGTGGCCGTGAAGGCCGAAAAGCCCGCCAAGGCAGAGAAAGCAGCAAAACCTGGCAAAGCTGGCAAGGCCGTGAAAGCCACAAAGGCCGATCCCAAGGCCAAAGGCAAAGGCGCAGCGCTTGAAGACGACGTGATCGACGCCGAGGAAGAGCTTGTTGACGAAGACGTGGTGGCTGCGGAAGAAGAAACCACCACCACCACCGAAAAGGTGAAGCCGCTTCGCATCAAGGTCAGCAAGGCCAAAGAGCGCGCGCTCATGAAAGAGTTTGGGCTTGACGACACGGTGCTCTCAGAGGAAGAGCTGGCCAAGCGCCGCGCTCGCCTGAAAACCCTGATCAAGCTCGGCAAAACGCGCGGCTACCTCACCCACTCCGAGATTTCCGATCACTTGCCCGACAAGTTGGTGGAGCAAGAAACGCTCGACGTGGTGATTGCCATGTTGAACGACATGGGCGTGGCTGTGTACGAGCAAACGCCCGATGCCGAGACCCTGCTCTTGAACAACGCAGGCCCCACTGCGGCGAGCGACGAAGAAGCTGAAGAAGAAGCCGAAGCCGCGCTCTCCACCGTAGACAGCGAGTTTGGCCGCACGACCGACCCGGTGCGCATGTACATGCGCGAAATGGGCACGGTGGAACTGCTGACCCGCGAAGGCGAAATTGAGATTGCGAAGC